>CAZBEN010000008.1:0-32294 GCA_964490955.1 uncultured Zetaproteobacteria bacterium
TATTTCCCTGCAACCGATGCTGTTGTTTGAAGGCAAAAGCATGGACAGACTTCGGGCCATGACTGAGCCGTTTGAGATATCTGTTGCTCCGGTATTGTCCGAACATGACGGTTTTGCGGCATGGATTGCGGACTGTCTGCGGGAAAAAATATGAAACTCGATTCGCCCCTGCAGGCCGGCGAAGTGGCATTGGTTGGAGCGGGGCCGGGTGCTTCCGGTTTATTGACACTGGCTGCTGCCGCTTTGATCGGCGACTGTGATACGATTGTCTATGATGCGCTGGTATCCGATGAGGTGATGGCCATGGCCGACGCCTCGGCTGAAAAAATTCTGGCCGGCAAACGTGGTGGCCGCGCATCTGCCAGGCAGCACGATATTTGCGAGACCCTTATTCGATTGGCCAGGGCAGGAAAACGCATTGTGCGATTGAAAGGTGGCGACCCGTTTGTATTCGGGCGTGGTGGCGAAGAAGTGCGTGCGCTGGCTGCTGCCGGTATCCGGTTCCGGATCATTCCCGGTATTACATCCGGCATTGCGGCACCGGCCATGGCCGGGATTCCGGTGACCGATCGCTCGGTCAATGCGACACTGGCATTCCTGACCGGGCATGAGACCAGTGAAAAGTCCCGTATGGACTGGGAAGCTTTGGCAGAAGCGTTTCCGGTGCTGGTTTTTTATATGGGAGCAAAAAACTTGCCGGATATTGCCAAACGGCTACTGGATGCGGGACTTGAGAAACAGACGCCACTGGCCATTATTCGTAATGCTACGCTGGCCGATGAACAAACTATGGTCGCAACATTGGGTGAAGCGGCCGATGGCAGCATCACAGCCCGTTCACCTTCGATTGTAATTATCGGTGATGTCGTGGCGGAGCGAATGAACTGGAAGGATTCGATATGAAAAAACCACCCATGATACCCTATAAACGCCATGCCATTATGTGTTGTGGCAAGAGTTGCGGTGAGAATATGCCACTGCTTAATTATCTGAAAGACAAGGTGATTGAGGCAGGTCTCACAGCGGGTGATCCGGATGCCGTTCGGGTTAATCGCGCCGGTTGCCTGGGTGTCTGTGCAGAAGGGCCGATCATGGTCGTTTATCCTGAAGGTGTCTGGTATTGCCATCTCGATGAGGCGGGTATTGATCAAATCGTCGAAGAACATTTTAAAGGCGGGAAGCCTGTTAAATCGTTGTCATTTTACCACTATGAGTAAAGCAAACACTGGCGAAAACTGATTCGGCTGTTTAAGCTCCCCGCAGGGATTGATTCTCAGGCGGGGTGGAAGATGCGGCTTCCTGTTTCAATCATTGTTGTGTTATTACTTTGGGCGCCTGCTTTACAGGCGGCTACTGCCGAGTCCTCATACCAAACATTGATTCAGCAACGTATCTGGTTTCAACAGGCCCGCATTGCCCTGAATAAACATGATATGAACCGTTTTAATAATCTGAAGAATAAACTGGCAGATTACCCTCTGACACCCTATCTCGATATCTGGCATGCACGCATTTCTATGGAACAGGGCAACGATACACTGGTGGAGAAAACACTGGTTCAACAGGCAGATATACCTGAAAGCCGGGATTTGCGTAAAGCCTGGATCAATGCGCTGGCCAAACGCAAACAGTGGTCGCAGATCAGCAGTATATTTTCTCGATTCCCTGAGCTGGCCAAACGATTACCGGAAACGGCTATGGTAACCGCCTGGTATACGGGTCATAAAGAAAAAGCCATGCAGCAATTTTCCGGGCGTTGGCAGCAGAATCGTGAAATCTCTGGTTTTTCCGAACCGCTGCATCAATCCTGGCTCAAACAGGGGCATCCAACCGTGGCCGAGAAATGGGCGCGGATAGAAAAATTGGCCTATCGGGGTAGATGGAAAGAGATTCGCTCGCTCTCCGAATCGTTTCCGGAACAACAAAAACATGCCCTGGCCTACTGGCGGCTGGTTCAGAAACATCCGGAAAAAGCGTTGCAGCAGTGGAATTCATCTATATCAGGGGCTATTGGTGCTTTAATCATCAATGATGGAATCAAACGGCTTTCGAGAAAAGATGCAGTGGTCGCATGGAATATTTTGCGCAAGTTGCAAGCAAAAACGCAGCATATCAACAAAACTTTCTTTACCGGACTGGAACGGCACACAGCGCTAAGAGCGGCCCGGCAACACCAGGTTGTTGCTGCGGAATGGCTGGCTGAATTGCCTGTATCGTATCGTAATGAAGATACTAGGGGATGGCAGGTCAGATTGTATTTGCTGCACCAAAACTGGATCAATGTTTTTACTGCTATTGTTGCGATGCCTGCTTCAGAACAGCAACAGAGTCGCTGGATTTACTGGAAGGCGCGTGCACTGGCATCCATTGGTTATGAGAAGCAGGCTAAAGCATTATTTTCTCAACTGGCCGGTGCGCGAGGTTATTACAGTTTTTTAAGTGCCGAACGTCTTGGGCAACCCTTGCATTTGAAGGCAACAGAAATCACCGCCTCTGATCATGCCATTGCCGAGATTGAGCGGATGCCTGCCGTGCGCCGTGCTTTCGAATGGATACAGATGGACAAAAGGAATAAAGCAGCCAGAGAGTGGCATTCGGCAATGGCAAAATCCAGTCGCCAGCAATGGCAGGCGGCAGCCGTTCTGGCATCACGCTGGCATTGGCATGATCAGGTGATCCACGGTGCATTCAGGGCACATCAGCCCAATGCCTTGTCTGATCGTTTTCCTGTCGCTTTCGAGAAACCTGTGATGGATGCCGCACAGGAAACCGGGCTGATGCCATCTTCCATCTGGAGTATTATTCGCCAGGAATCCGCTTTTAATCAGCAGGCTGTTTCCTATGTTGGTGCTAAGGGGTTGATGCAATTGATGCCGAAAACAGCGCGGGACGTTGCCCGCAAACTGGGTATGGAGAGTGGGCGTCCGCAATTGTTCTCACCAGAAGTTAATATCCGTCTGGGTTCCAGCTATCTGGCCGAACAAAAAACACGTTTTGGGAATCTGGCTCTTGCATCGGCCGCCTATAATGCCGGGCCGCACAGAGTCTCACTCTGGCTTTCCCGTTCTCCTTTTGATGTTCCTGAAGCATGGGTGGAAGCCATCCCGTTCAATGAAACACGCCGATATGTGCAACAGGTGATGGCATTTATCACCGTGTATGAATGGCGACAGAAGAAACCTGCTTCAAGCCTGATTGCCCGTTTGAATGAGCAGGAGCAGGAAGTCAGCCTGAATAGAACGACACCGATAAACCTGGCTTCCTCTGGTGGTGGCAATCATTGATTGCGCTTGCTAGCTTGCGCGGCCAATTTCGAATGTGAGGTAAAGACGCATGGCATTTGTTGTCACCCAGTTGTGTAAAGATTGCGTAGATACGGCCTGTGTTGCCGTTTGTCCGGTTGACTGTTTCTATCAGCCCAAGGAAGTTTCTGAAGATACGCCAAATATGCTTTATATTTCTCCGGAAGAATGTATTGACTGTGCCGTGTGTGAACCGGAATGTCCGTGGGAAGCTATTTATCCTGAAGAGGATGTGCCGGAAGTATTCGAGTCTGATATTGAATTGAACGAATTGTCCGATACCGACCGTGATGCATTTGAGCTGGCTGAGGTCACTGATCACGAGCCGCCTTCTGCGGAAGAAGTCGCTGAGAACAAGGCCAAATACGGTCTGTAAGCGCTTTCGATTACAACATCATCAAGCGCATGTGTGGTCGGCCATACATGCGCTTTTTTTATAACTATGAGCCCTATAAAAAAAACAGCACTGAACGGACTGACATACGACCAGCTGGTTGAACTCTGCCATCGGGCCGGAGCCAAGCCGGTGCATGCCGAACACCTGATATCCTCGATTTTCCGGCGCTATAATCCCGATCTTGATGCTATTGAAGAATTGCCGAATGTGCTGCGCCAGTATCTGGCCGAGCACACCTGTATCTTTGAGCCGGATTGTACGGCCAGTCAGCAGGCCGCAGACGGTACGCAAAAACTGCTTCTGAAAATGCCGGATGGAAAGGAAGTGGAGACGGTGCTGATTCAGGCAGCCGGCAGGTTGACCCAGTGTATTTCTTCTCAGGTCGGTTGTGCTATTGGTTGTACCTTTTGCCTGACCGCCACGGCCGGTTTGACACGCAACCTGACGGCCGCAGAAATGGTCGCGGAAGTATTCGCCGGTCAACGTATCAGCGGGCGCAAGGTGCGCAATCTGGTGCTGATGGGCATGGGCGAACCACTGCACAATTATGATGAAGTGGCGCATTTCGTTCGCATTGCTACCGATCCGAAGGGCATGGCATTTTCACCCAATCGCGTCACCCTCTCCACCTCGGGATTGGTGCCGGCTATATATCGCATGATCGAAGATGCATTACCGTGCAATCTGGCCGTATCCCTTAATGCCACCACAGATGAAGTACGCAATCGCATCATGCCGATCAATCGGAAATATCCGATTACCGTGCTGATGCAGGCTGTACGTGACTATATTGCCGCCAGAGGCAACAAACGGGTGCTGATTGAATATGTCATGCTGGCCGGGGTGAATGATAGCCCGGATGATGCGGCGCGTTTGTGTGACCTGCTCGAAGGAGTCGATTGCACGGTGAATCTGCTGCCCTTCAACCCGTTTGATGAATCCGGGTTCAAACGACCGGATGATACGGTCGTCACTGCATTTCGATCAGTGCTTGCCGATGCCGACAAGGTGGTTGTGGTGCGTGAATCCAAAGGTCGTGAAATTTCAGCCGCCTGCGGCCAGTTAAAAACAGAAACAGTAAAACGCCGCCAACATACTACTGCAACAGCCTGATTCAACATCATGGGCTTCCACATTCAGTAATTTGTGCTACTAGAAAGTAAAGTAGCTGCCTTAGAATCAGTTCGCCAGATAAGCCAGTGCAGCTAACTGTCTGATCGGCTAGAACCGGCCGAAAACTGCCTGTGGTAACCGGGGAGATAGAAGCAGAGCATGACATTCAGAATTCACAGCACTTCCAATTCCATGTTACGGATATGTGCCAGCGAGCGTCTGAAATGTTGCCAGCTCCATTGTTTGCCCGGATCCCATTTTCGGCCCGGGGCAATATCCTGATGTCCGACAATGCGGTCGGTTGTAATGGCCGGGTAGTGTTGCATCAGCGTTTTGCACAGGCGGGCGGTTTCACGATACTGTGCTGTTGTGAACGGATGCTGTTCATCGCCAATCATTTCGATGCCGATAGCGTAATCATTACAGCCACTTTTACCCTGCCATTCGGATACGCCGGCATGCCATGCTCGTCTGCCGCAGGCTACGAATTGCGTAACAGAGCCTTCACGATCAACCACAAAATGAGCTGAAACTTTTACACCATGCAGTGAATCAAAGCTTGGGTGTGCTGTATAGTCGATCCGCCCTGTAAACAGATCCTCAATATATCCAGGCTCGAACTGTCCCGCTGGCAAACTGATTGCATGCAGGACGATTAAATCGATTTCCACACCGCTTGGACGGGCGTTGTGATGGGGTGAATTGAGCTGGCGCATGGGCTTATCATGAATGGCTCATTGTACGATGTCATGCCCCAAATAGATTATAGCTTTATTCATGCGCGGTTTCCGTCAGAATTGCACCATGACTACCACTTCTCAGGAAACAGCACGTTTGATGCGGATGGCAACCTATGCCTCCACATCGGTTGCCATTGTTCTGATTCTGATCAAAACCGTAGCCTGGGTTATGACTGATTCACTCAGTCTGTTGGCGACATTGATTGATTCATGTCTGGATGCACTGGCATCGCTTATTAATTTGCTTGCTGTGCGCCATGCGCTGACACCGGCTGATAAACAACACCGTTTCGGGCATGGCAAAGCTGAAGCACTGGCCGGTTTGGGACAGGCGACATTTATTACCGGATCGGCGCTGTTTCTGGTGCTGGAATCGGTTTCCCACCTGTGGAATCCGTTGCCAATTTCATCCATGCCGGTCGGTGTGGGTGTGATGGTGATCTCCATGCTTGCAACACTTGGTCTGCTAATTTTCCAGAAGCATGTGATTCGCAAAACAGGTTCGACAGCCATCAAGGCCGATCATCTGCATTACAAAACCGATCTGCTGGTTAATGCCGGTGTGATTGCCGCCCTGTTACTGGCCGTTTATGGCTGGCCGGGATTTGATCCGCTGTTCGCCATTCTGATTGCGGCTTATATCCTTTTCAGCGCCTGGGAAATTGCCCGGGAGTCACTCGATCTGTTAATGGACCGGGAGTTGCCTGGTGAGGAGCGGGCAAAAATCAAGGCCATTGCTCGCAATCATCCGCAAACACGCGGCATGCACGATCTGCGTACACGCAAATCCGGAACGACGGTGTTTATTCAAATGCATCTGGAGCTCGATGACGGCTTGACCCTCTTGCAGGCTCATGCGATCGCTGATGATGTCGAAGCCCGTATTTTGGCCGAATACCCCGGAGCCGAAGTCATCATCCATGAGGATCCGGCCAGTTTGATGGAGCCGAAACCGGAATTTGCCGAATGAACAGGCCACTGGCCTCATTCGTTTTCAATGTTCTATGCTGGTTTTGCCTGACTGTTCCTGCTTTTGCCGCAACCGATATTGTTGAAGTCTATTTTCTGCCCATGCAGGAGGCGGCCGATGTAGCCAGAAGCCAGTTGTCCGAGAATGGAAAAGTGGCCGTTATCCCTTCCCGGCATATGCTGCTTATTGATGATGACACAGCATATATCCAAAAAGCGAAAGCATGGCTTAAACGACTGGATCATCCGCCGGGTCAATACACGGCCTATGTCAGTATCGAAGATGTCAGTTCAGGAACGGCCAATGCATCAAATGCATCAGGCTATATTGCATTGGGAGAACTTGCCGGTGGCTGGCTGAAAGTAAAACTGCAGCGTCAGCAGTTTAGCTCCAGCCAGCGGCAATCGTTCCAGTTGCGTATTTCGAGTAATCATTCAGGCAGTATTGAAACGGGTGTGATTCGCTCATACAGTCGGGAAACAAGGTTGTGGCTTTCCAGATACGGTGTTGTCTATATCAACAGTGTGGAACTGGTTCCGGTCACGTCCGGATTTAATATCACAGCCACTCCGGCCGGTACAGATCAGGTTCGTGTGCGCATCGTGCCGTGGATGCAGCGGGTTGTAGAGAGCCATCAGTCCCGGCTGGCATCGAATGAAGAGTCAGTGATTGAAATTGCCGGAGCTGCAACCGAACTGGTTATTCCGGTTGATCAGTCCGTGACAATTGCAGCTTCAAACCGTGAGGCCAGGAAATTTTCTACTGCGTTATTATCAAGATCCACCAATATCGGGAAACGTCAGTTTGTCATTCATTTGCGGGTGTCGAAGCAGTAGGCCGGGTTATTTGATTAACGATTCAGGCGATACCATTGCGCTTTTTCGTGTCGCCAGAAACTACGGTATTCTTCATCGCTGACTGCACCATCGCGATTGGCATCCATTTTTCTGAACCTGATTCGGGCACGTCGGTCCACCATGGCCTTGTACTCGCCATAAGAAACGCTGCCGGAGTGATTGGTGTCGAGTTCCATGAATGCATCGACGATTTTATCCGTGGCCGATTTGGGCGCTGCCAGGGCCGGAGAAGTCATCATGCCAAATAGTAAAATCACCCCAAACAGCCGAACTATCATGATTACCCCGCATACATACTGATAAAGTCGTAAAAAGTCTGTTCATGGGCTCGATGATGCCTTTGACGAAGCCACCATATATTGCTGTCTCAGACGACAGACGGCATCATATCCGAGTTGAATTCGAATCACCACTACACATTGGCGAGAGGGAACATGAAAGCCTATCTGGATTTAATGCGCCATGTGCGCGATCACGGCACGCAAAAGGGAGACCGCACCGGTACCGGCACCCGGTCGGTGTTCGGTTATCAAATGCGCTTTGATCTGTCCGAAGGATTTCCGCTTGTGACGACCAAAAAAGTGCATCTGAAATCAATTATCCACGAATTATTGTGGTTTCTGCAGGGTGATACCAATATCAGATACCTGACCGGGAACGGCGTGAAAATATGGAACGAATGGGCCACCGAAGACGGGTCGCTCGGGCCGGTGTACGGTTTCCAGTGGCGCAACTGGCCGACGCCGGACGGCAAGCTGGTCGATCAGATTGCCGAAGTCGTGGCGCAAATCAAAAGCAATCCCGATTCCCGCCGTCTGATTGTATCTGCCTGGAATGTGGCCGACCTGCCGGATGAATCCATCAGCCCGCAGGAAAATGTCATGAACGGTAAAATGGCGCTGGCACCGTGCCATACCTTTTTCCAGTTCTATGTCGCCGACGGCAAGCTTTCCTGTCAGCTCTACCAGCGCAGTGCCGATATATTTCTCGGTGTACCGTTCAATATTGCCAGCTATGCGCTGCTGACCATGATGATGGCTCAGGTGTGTGAACTGGAGGTTGGCGATTTTGTTCATACCTTCGGTGATGCGCATTTGTATTCCAATCATGCCGAGCAGGTGGAGACCCAGCTGGCGCGCCAGCCATTTCCTTTGCCGACCATGAAAATCAATCCGGATGTGAAGCATATCTTTGATTTTTGTTTCGAGGATTTCGATTTGGTTGATTATCAGTGTCACGACACGATCCGCGCACCGATTGCGATTTAAGGCGCTTATTCCGACATGAGTGATAGACCGATCATTTCCTTTATATGGGGGCAGGACAGAAACCGTCTGATCGGGCGCAATAATGCGCTGCCGTGGAAGTTGCCTGCCGATATGGCATGGTTTAAAAAGAGTACCATGGGCAAACCGATTCTGATGGGGCGTAAAACCTATGAGTCCATTGGTCGGCCGTTACCGGGGCGTACCAACCTGATTCTGACCCGGCAAACAGACTTGCAAATCGAAGGGTGTACGGAGGTGCATTCACTCGATGAAGCCAAAGCAGCTGTGCCGGAGGCAGATGAAATCATGGTGATGGGCGGGGCTGAAATTTATGCCCTGCTGTTTGATCAGGCAGAGCGTTTATATATCACCGAAATCGACACCGCATTCGAGGGGGATGCATGGTTTCCCGAGTTTGACCGCAGTCAGTGGAAAGAAACCTTCCATGCATCCCACCAGCCGGATGAGAAAAATGCTTATCCTTATGCGTTTATCATTATGGAGCGGAAATAATCCGTCAGCTGCGCTGAATCAGGGCGTGATTACTGCGAATCATGGCTTGAATGATTCTGACATAAGCCATGCCACGTTCAGAATATGATTTCAGGCCCGCGACCAGCACCTCGGCATTCAGCGGGCGTTTGTGCACCCGCAGGTTTTGGCGGATGTTGCGGAACCCGGCATAGGCGTGTGTTGTATTGATATTGTGCATATAGGTACGCACGGAGTGTTTAACACTTTCAAAACGTTGCACCTCGTGCGTTGCGCCGGCTGTACGATGTTTGGGCACTATGCCGCAGCCTTTCCGGTAGCACCACTGACCGAAATAATTGTTTCCCTGTTGCGCGAAGCGGGATGTTCCCCAGGCCGATTCGTTGGCAGCCTGTACCAGTGCCATGTCAACCGGAATGATATCCACGCGAGCCTGCAATGTTTGCCAGTCTGAAGTCGATGGCTGCCCTGTGATGGCAAGCCCGTATTCCGAAGCCAGTTGCGCTAACCATGCCAGTTCCCTGCCGTTTAAGCTGGATTCCGATTTCAGGCGCAACAGTTTTTTACGCTGCTGTAAAATACGCTCATTCTCGGATTTAACGACCGGTTTTAGAAAGGTGAAAAAGCGCTGTTTCTTCTGTTGAGCACTATTGGCGGGTGCTGATGTGTTGAGGCTGCTTGTCTGTGCAGAATGATTGCTTGTCGAGCAAGACGACAATACGAACATGCCTGAAAGCCAGATTATCATGCTGAACAGGGCGGGTGAAATGAGTGTCGGGTTCAATTTTCTTGTATTCATGGGCTGTGTATTCATGAGCCAAACCCTGTTTTTTTGCCCGGACTGTTCCGTGACTGGCGACACAAGCAGGGTAATTGCATTAAAATGCATGGGTTTATTACAATGATGGACATTATTGTGGTTTGGTTTTGTCCTTTCTTTGGCGGCAAAGAAAGAACGAAAGACAAATCATCAGGATAGATGATTTGGACACCCGAACAGGTGGGGTAAGGCCCTGAGGGCCAAGATGGCCCGAATCAAAGCCGCCTCCGCAATCTCTGCCCTTCGGGTTCCCTCGGATTGAATATTTTAGCGGTCGCGGCTCCGCCGCTTTTCTCCGCCAAAATATTCAATCCGAGGCAGATCTAAAAGGAGGATTTAAAGGCCTTTTAACCCCGACCCAAGATACGCAGGATAAAGCAGACTGCCGGGCACTTTGCTTTGGAATTTTTTTGTGATTGCCCTGCGGCCACAAGGCGCAAGGCGGACAAATGACACGGTTCCCGATACGCTTTCGGCATGCATGTATCGAAGCAAGCCGCCTCATTTTACGATCTTGGCCCCGAACAGGTGTTGCAGGCGGTCGAAAGTCTCGGGTTTGCCTGCGACGGGCATCAACTGGCTCTGAATTCCTATGAAAATCGTGTGTATCAGGTGGGTGTCGAAGATGGCGAGGCTGTTGTGGCCAAGTTTTATCGACCCAAACGCTGGAGTGATGCAGCGATCCTCGAAGAGCATGCATTCACACTGGAACTGGAGGCTTTGGATATTCCTGTGGTGGTGCCGCTGCTGATTGATGGTGACAGTCTGTTTCATTTTGGGGCGCACCGATTCAGCCTGTATCCGCTGAAAGCGGGGCGTGCGCCTGATCTGGAGTGCAAGGAACATCTGGAGCAGCTTGGTCGTTTTATCGGGCGTATTCATGCGCTGGGGGCAACCGCAGACTTTGAACACCGGCCTCAATTAAATGTGCATACGTTTGGCGATGATTCATATGAATTTCTGATGGAGAACGGGTTTATTCCCCCGGAGCTGGAAAAAGCCTACGAAACACTGGCTGAGGATTTACTGGATATGGTTGAACAGGTATTTGATACCATCAAGCCGCAATACATCCGCCTGCATGGGGATGGCCACCCGGGCAATATCCTGTGGAAACACAATGCACCGTATATTCTGGATTTCGATGATGCCCGTATGGGGCCGGCAGTACAGGATCTGTGGATGTTTCTTTCAGGAGATCGCAGTCAGATGATGGCGACATTGGATACGCTGCTGACTGCATACAGCCAGTTTCACGATTTCGATGGCCGGGAACTGATACTGATTGAACCGCTTCGAACGCTGCGCATGATGCATCATGCCGCCTGGCTGGCCCGGCGCTGGGATGACCCGGCCTTCAAACGTGCCTTCCCATGGTTTAATACCCAGCAATACTGGGAGGATCATATCCTCACCCTCAAGGAACAGGCTGCAGCCATGCAGGAAGAGCCGTTGCAATGGTTATGACATCTTCAACCCCTTGCTGCTACAGCAGTAAATATTTTGATCATTCCCTGGATCCCTTGCTGAACAGACACTGCTGTAGAGCTAAAATTCATAGCCAAGAACCATTTTCAGCAAGCCTTGATCACTGGCCGTGGTCAGCCCGAACAAATAACCCACTTCATAGTTGAAACCATTACGCAGCTTCCCCATTACGACCGGCCCGATTTGATGTGATTGCCGGGAAAGTGGTTGAGTATTGCCTATTTCCCCCGGTTCTCCATACAATTCAATCGCAGGTTCCAGATATTTTTTCCAGCGCCATTTGCTGCGCCATGCATAACCGAAACGGGTATGGTGAACAGCATGAGCTCCCAGCTCTTTTTTGAAAATCAGATTGGCTGTATGAATCAGCCGGCCCTGTTGCTTTTCAAGCAGCAGTTTGAATTCAAGTGAGTCCGGTTTGTTTAAAGATTTCTGTGCCACGAAATATTCCAGATAGAGGCCTGCATCGAGCCAGTACTCTCCCTGTTCAAACAGTTGGTATATGTTTTCCCATTTCAAACCCTGATAGGTGAATCCCTGTCCCGGCCTTTTTCTGAAATCTCCGTAAATGGCCGTCATCCAGCGATCCGTGACACCGTATTCCAGTTCAAACTGATGTCTGGCACTGCCATTTTTGGCGGGATCTGAATCAACGCTGTAATCCAGCAAATATTCCAGTTCCAGCTCACCCTGCTCCACGACGGGGGAATAGATCTGTTTGGCCTGCGTATCAGCAGGCAGCATGCATATTCCCGTTGCTGCCAGCATCACGATTGCAGCAGCGGTGGCCGCTTTTTTCGGAGCGGCTTTCATCACTTTCTTCTGCCACCGAATCGCCAGCCATGTGAATGACATTACGCCAACAAATACCAGTACCTGCATACCACTGGGTCGGTCATCATAACCCATCAAGGCATGCAACAATTGTCCAAACCATCCATGCTGGGAAATTATTCCGGATGTATTCCAGAGTGTCTGGCCCAAGGCGGGTAACACATCAATCATCACCAGATAAGCAACGCCTTGTGAAGCCATGCCGGCTGCCAGCAATACAATCAGAGCCGTGACTACGGCGAATACATATCGAACAGGGATATGCACAAGGCTGCGATACAAGGCCACGGCGAGCAGTACGCCAAGCAAGATGCCAATCGCTGCGCCGGCAAGCATATCTGTACTTTCACCTGTCTCTGATGCTGCTACGCCATGCAGAAACAGCACCACTTCCGCACCTTCTCTGGCCACAGCCAAAGCAACGACGGTGGCAAGGATGAACGGAGTCGATTTACTCTCATCCTGTTGGCATACCTGCCGAATACGGGAAGAGACTTCACGCCCGTGTTTACCCATCCAGATTGCGGTCCAGGCCATCAAAAAAGCCGCTGATAGCAGCACAGAGGCATTGAATAGCTCCTGACCCATGCCCGACATCGAAGTGGCAAGCAGGTCGGCAAACATCGCAACAATCAGCGCTGTTATCAGTCCGCCCGCAATGCCAGCGTAAATCCAGCGTGTACTGATATGAACCTCGCGTGCCGCCGCCGTGGCAATGCCGACCACCAGCATGGCTTCCAGCACTTCACGAAATACAATAATCAATGTGGACAACATAGTGTTCTCCTACTTCACAATGATACGGCCCTGCGCCGTATCAGGATTGAACTCACCAAAAAACGGATATTCACCGGCATCCAGCGGCAGTAGAAAAACCACAATCTTACTTTTCCCTGCCACAACTTTTTCCCGGTTCAGTTCATAGCTTTCAAATTCCTCCGGCGTGGCATCCTGATTGAGCACAATCAGGCGATGTTTCTGTCCCGCCGTCATTTCGATGCGGTCGGGAATAAACATATGGTTTTTAATGACCACAGTGTATTCGTCAGCGATGGCCATGGCCGGAAAAATAATCGGCAAGGTTGCCAGCAGTGCTATTACAGCTTTTTTTGAGATATCAAAATTCATATACATTCCTCTGACGCAAATGATAATCATTATCATAACCGCAAGTCAACAAAAATGATAATCATTATCATGCATGATGCCGGTTTATTTATGGCCGGGTCCATATTTCTTTTCCTGGCCGCAGATTGAGCACTGCACAATGCGCTGTTCACCGTTAGCATGCGGGCATGAAAGATCGTCTCATCGAACTGGAAACCAGAATTTCTTATCAGGATCACACTATCGAAGAGTTGAATGAGGTGGTGACCCGCCAGCAGGAGCAGATTGACCGGTTGGAGAAAGAGATGAAGCAGTTGCGACAACATCTGGAGCAGGGCAGCAGTACGGGACTCGCCCGTCCGGATGAAGAGGTTCCACCGCCGCACTATTGAGAACAGTTCCCGTAACAAACAAGCATGGTTATAGTTGTCGAATCATAACGCACATGGATTTTTTCCACGCCATGATGTGATTGTTATCAATGGGGTATAAAAAAACTATGCAGACGCGTTATTTGTCTGATATTAAAGCAGGTGCCGAACATGTCTGAAAAACCCTGGGGTGGTCGTTTTGAATCCCCGACCGATGAATTTGTAGAAGCGTTCAATGCATCCACCGATGTAGATGCGCGTATGTATGCCGAGGATATTGCCGGTTCGAAAGCGCATGCCAGGATGTTGTGTGAACAGGGCATTCTGATGCAGGAAGATTTGAACGTCATTCTGCGCGGACTTGATGAGATTGCCGGTGAGATCGAAAGCGGCGAGTTTACATTTACCATTGCGCTGGAAGATGTGCATATGAACATTGAGTCACGCCTGACCGAAAAAATCGGTGATGCCGGCAAGCGTTTGCACACAGCCCGTTCCCGCAACGATCAGGTGACCACCGATACCCGTCTTTATTTGCGCCGCCGTACGGATGTGATGATTGCCCGTATTCGTTACCTGCAGTCGGTGCTGGTGACATTGGCGGATGAACATGCCGAGACCATTATGCCGGGCTTTACCCATTTGCAAACCGCCCAGCCGGTCACGCTGGGGCATCATTTGCTCGCTTATGTGGAAATGTTTGAGCGCGATGCCGGTCGCTTTCACGATGCGCGCAAGCGTATGAATCAGTGTCCTCTGGGTTCGGCCGCGCTGGCCGGGACGACATTTCCGATTGACCGGGACATGACGTCGGACACGCTGGGCTTCGATGCGCCGACAGCCAACTCACTGGATGCCGTGTCGGATCGCGATTACATCATGGAACTGCTGGCCGCGGCCTCGATTTGCGCTGTCCACCTGTCCCGCTTCTCCGAAGAGCTGATTTTGTGGATGAGCGCCCAGTTCGGATTTATCGATCTTCCGGATGCCTTTTGTACCGGCTCTTCCATTATGCCCCAGAAGAAAAATCCGGATATGCCGGAGCTGGTACGTGGAAAGTCCGGTCGTATTATCGGAGGGCTGGTTGCTATTCTGACCACGGTGAAAGGCTTGCCGCTGGCCTACAACAAGGATATGCAGGAAGATAAAACGGCGGTGTTCGACGCTTTCGATAATCTCGAAGGCTCCCTACGCATATTTGGCGATATGTTGCCGGGCATGCAGGTTAATCGGGATGTAATGCACAAGGCGGCCTCTTCCGGCTTTGCCACGGCAACTGATCTGGCTGACGCGCTGGTGCGTGCCGGTGTGCCGTTCCGGGAAGCGCACGCTATTGTCGGCAAATCGGTTGCATACTGTATTCACGAGTCGATTGAACTCCATACCATGGATGATCAGGCCTGTGCCGATATTGACGAGCGGCTCAGTGCCGATATGGTGCGGTCGCTTTCTGTCGAAGCATGCGTTGCATCCCGAAATCATATAGGCGGCACAGCACCTGAGCAGGTGCGCAAGCAAAGCGCCGCATGGCAGTCCAGACTGGAGAAATATCATGCATAAATTTTTAGGACACAGTGTCATCCCTCTTGTGGCCGGCCTGATGGCAGCAATGCTCTTGACAGCATGCGGACACAAGGAAGCACCGCAGCCTGTTACTGACAGCTCAGTAAAACCGCAGCTACTCGGCCTTCAATATGAGCAGGCCGGCAATGTGCTGAAGCTGACTTTCAAACTCACAGGCGACCCCAAAGGTGTCGGTTACCAGATTGACCGTACCCAGATTGATCCCTATTGCCAGTGCCCGGGTTTCTGGCGCCGTTATCGCGACCAGCAACCGCTGGCCGATCTGGTCAACCGTACAACAAAGAAGATTATCAATCTGAAAACAACCAAGATAGAATTTGTATACCGGCTTCGTGCTATTGATATTAATGGTAATTTTGGGCCATGGGGTAAATCGATCCGTGCCCGCGGTGTGGATTTATTTCACAAGTGAGTCAGTGTGATCAATTGCGTCAGGTTCGGCTGGAAAAATTGGGGGCTTACCCGTTTGAACGGCTGAAATCATTGTTTTCGGGCCATTCTCCCCGGCCTGATCTGGTACCCATTGATGCCGGGGCAGGGGAGCCGCGCTTGCCACTGCCATCGTTTGTTGCTGAAACTATCGCGTCAAATCTGGATGGTTTTTCCAAATATCCCTCCACGGTCGGTTCGCCTGACTTGCGACAGGCCATCGCCGACTGGCTGGAAAAGCGTTATGGCTTGCAGCATATTGATGCAGCCACGCAGGTGCTCTCGGCAAATGGTACGCGCGAAGCGCTGTTCGCCATTGCCCATGCCCTGATTAATCCCGAAGCGAATCCGAAGCCCAATGTATTGATGCCCAATCCGATGTATCAGATATATCTGGGGGCGGCGTTGACTGCCGGAGGCAATCCGGTGTTTTTGCCGTGTAAGGCAGACAACGGATTCGCCCCTGATCTGGAGGCCGTGGCCGAGTCGGTATGGCGCAATACCGCGCTGGTTTACGTCTGCTCGCCATCCAACCCGACAGGCTGGATTGCCGATGCTGATCATTTCGCCCGCCTGCTGGCACTGGCTGACAAACATGATTTTTATATTGTTTCGGATGAATGTTATTCCGAAATTTACTGGGATGAAAAACCGGTCGGTTTATTGCAAGTGGCCGAATCTTTAGGTCGCGAAGGGTTTAAGCGCTGCCTTGTGATGAACTCCTTATCCAAACGCTCGGCCTTGCCGGGCATGCGTTCCGGCCTGATTGCCGGCGATGCGGAACCGATTAAACGCTTTGCCAAATTACGCAGCTATACCGGCCCTGCCACACCATTGCCGTTGCAGGCAGTTGCTGCGGCAGCATGGTCGGATGAAACGCATGTGCAAACCCATCTGGCCGTGTATCGCCAAAGCTTGAAATCATTTTTCGATATTTATGGTGGTGGTATTGACGACGGAAAAATCCCTGCCGGTTCGTTCTTCGTCTGGTTGCCGGTTGAAGATGACGAAGCGTTTGCCGTCGCCGCATACGAGCAACAGGCAGTTACGATTCTGCCCGGTTCCTATTTATCAGCGACCGATACTGATGGCGTCAATCCCGGTTCCGGCTTTATTCGCGCCGCACTGGTTGATGGGCCGGAGAGTGCAGCAGAACTTGCGCGCAGGCTGTGCGCCGTCAGGATTTAATCATGCAGATACCTTCCGCTGTTGAACAAAAGCTACGCCAACTGGCCAACCATGGCGCAACGCTGAATTGTTATATCTATGATACTGCGCCAATGCGCAGCAAAATCGCACATCTGACCGAGATCATGCCTGCCGGTGTGGAGGTTTTTTATGCCATGAAAGCCAATCCGCATGCTTCGTTTCTGCAAGCCGCGTTGGAAAGTGGTGCGCGTGGTATCGAAATTGCCAGCCTAGGCGAAGCGGAGAAGGCCATTGAAGCCGGTTTCTCGCCAGCACAATTGATTTACACCGGCCCCGGCAAATCACCGGAAGAACTGGCATGGGCGGTGAGCCACAGCATCCGAACCGTGCATATCGAATCGCTGACCGAAGCGCACCGGCTCAACGCCATCGCTGCTGCTACCGGTAATACGCAGGATATTCTGCTGCGCATCAATGCCGATTTCGATATCCATGAAGCACAAACCACCTTCTCGGGCGGCTCGAAAAAATTCGGCGTCGATGAAGAACTACTGGATCATATTTTGCCTCAGATACTGGCGCTGGATAGCCTGAATTTCCGTGGTCTGCATGTCTATGCCGCTTCCGGCGTGCTCAATGTCGCCGACCTGCTGAAAAACTGCGAACTGGTATTCGGCATGGCGCAGCATATCGAGCAAACATACAACGGCGCGGTTTGCGATACGATTGATTTTGGCGGCGGCTTCGGCGTCGATTATCTGGAAACAGGGTACGATTTTGATCCGCAGGCTTATGCCGATGGGTTAAGCGCCTTGATCAAACGCTATGGTTTTGGCGGGCGCACATTTTTTCTGGAACTGGGCCGCTATCTGGCTGCCGATTCCGGCTGGTTTTGCACCGAGATTCTCGATATCAAAACATCACGCGGCAAGAAACAGGTCATCTGCGCCGGTGGCATCAATCATTTCCGGCGCCCGGCGGCACTGGCGATTAATCACCCGCTGGCGATTGTGCGCATGAGCAAGAAAACCCTGTTTGACGGGCAGGAACGTATCGATCATGAATCGGTCTATTTCGGCGGGCCGTTATGCACCGGCGCCGATAAACTGGCCAACGATGTTGCTATCGATGCCGCTGATATCGGTGATATCGCGGTCTTCGGGCTGGCCGGAGCTTACGGTTTAAGCATGTCCAATCTCGAATTTCTCAGCCATGAGCGACCGGCCGAAATCGTTCTGTAATCAGCCCGCCGCTGCCGCTTGTCCGGTGCCGTATTCGTGCTGGATTGCCCGGGTCGGGATGATATAATTCATGGATAGTGCGATACAGGGAGTTAATGCATGAATCATTTACAGGAAGCCATTGAAAGCGCCTGGGAAAACAGAAACGAGTGGGATGTTCGTTCGGCCAATGCCGAGATTCGCGATGCTGTCGAACACACCATCCAGTTACTCGATGATGGCGGCGTACGCGTGGCCGAGCAGGGTGCCGATGGCAACTGGGAGACGCAGGAGTGGTTGAAAAAAGCCGTGCTGCTCTATTTTAAACTGCATGATAATCAGGTAATCAGCGCCGGCGATACCAATTATTACGATAAGGTACCGCAAAAATTCTCCAACTGGGGAGAAGATATGTTCCGCAAGGGCGGCATGCGCGTCGTGCCTCCTGCAACCGTGCGCAAGGGCGCTTTTATTGCACCGAAAGTTGTGCTGATGCCATCGTATGTGAATATCGGTGCTTATGTGGACGAAGGCACCATGGTGGACACATGGAGTACGGTTGGCTCCTGTGCCCAGATTGGCAAGAACGTACATCTCTCCGGCGGCGTCGGTATTGGTGGTGTGCTGGAGCCATTGCAGGCAACTCCGACGATTATCGAAGACAACTGTTTTATCGGCGCCCGTTCGGAAATTGTCGAAGGCGTTATCGTGCGTGAGGGCGCGGTGATTTCGATGGGCGTTTATATCGGCCAGTCGACACGTATTTTTGATCGTGAAACCGGCGAAACGCACTATGGCGAAGTTCCTCCCTATTCCGTGGTTGTTTCCGGCTCCATGCCGGGTAAATCCGGTGGCCCGAATCTTTACTGTGCCGTTATCGTCAAGAAAGTAGATGCACAGACCCGTTCAAAAACCGGCATCACTGAATTGCTGCGGGAGTGATGCATCGTTTCCTATTATATGTTTAAAAGGAGGCTGAAATGCCATTGAGTAAACTGGAAGCAAGTATAGAAATTAATCGCCCCATTGCAGCGGTCATCGCCTTTGTTGATGATAATAATAATGATCCGATGTGGCAGACATCGGTGCTGGAGTCTGAAAAGAAAAGTGATGGGCCGGCAACTGTCGGCACGATCTACCATGTGAAAGAAAAATTTCTGGGTCGCGTTATCGAGCAGGATTGGGAAGTCGTCACACGGAATGAAGATGGCAGCTCATGGGCGGCTAAAAGCAAGGCCGGTCCATTCCCGATGGAAACAACCATGATCTTTGAGGTTTGTGGCGAAGGCACTCGTGTCAACCGCACCCTGAGCATTGATGTGGGGCGCTTTTTCAAGGCGGCTTCACCGGTTGTTGGCCATATCGCCAAACGTGAAATGGAAACGGATTTTGCCAACCTCAAGGAGCTGCTTGAAACAGCAGTATAAAGAATGCAGTCACCATGTCATCAAGACCCCTGTCAGGGGAACCCTGATGACATGGTGTAAATAAATATTAATCTTTTATCCATAATATTTTTATAGCTTGCCGGGCATGGTTCGGCCTGTTGTTCGTGGCATAGTCATTATAACAGGGAGAGACAGATGCGGAAAACAGTATATTTTTTGATGGCCTTGATTTCCTTTGCTCCTGCAACGCAGGCATCCGAGATTATGGACTGGCTTGACGAGCATGCGGCAGGCATTGTGCCGACGGATGGTGTCCGTGCAGCTTCACCTGCGGACAGTGCAACGCTGTTGACCCTGGAGAACAAACAGAACGAGATGTACCCGTTGCCCTCACCTGATGGTCGTTATCTGCTCACCGTAACCGGGCAGGGAAAAGATGCCTGGATTGCACGCAGGTTCAGTGAAAATGGCGACCCGGCCAATCGGGTCAGCTTTGATGTAAGGGCGCTGGACTCCATGCACTGGATGAATAACGACAAGGTGTATTATCTTTCAGACCGGGCTGGCGGGCTGGGTTTGTGGGAAAAAATATCAGATGGTGAAGGTATGCAGCGGCGCATTCAGCGGCTGGATGGTATTCTTACTCAGCCGGTATTATTGGCGGACGGTGCCATCATCGTTACACGGTTGAAACAGGTCAGCAGAAAGTCCAAAACAAAAACACGCAGACATACAAAGCAAGATGATTTTAATAACTGGAACTTCCCTGGCTTTGTCACGGAAATTGTCCGTTATGATGGCTATGGTATAGCACATGTATTATCTGAAGGTGTGAATCCATCGCTGTCTCCGGATGGTAAATGGATTGCTTTTTCCATGCCAACAGGTCGCAGCATGCACCTGTTTCGTATGCGTACAGATGGCTCCGACCTTGTTCAGATTACAGATGCCAGAAGTGTCGATGTGCAACCATCATGGAGCAATGATGGTAAATCAATTTTGTTTACCTCGAACCGTGCCGGCAATGATTTGCGCCATCCGAACAAATCCGGCTGGGATATCTGGTCTATCGGCATTGATGGCCGTAATCTGGTACAGGTTACTTTTGACAAAGCTCGTGACGGTGCAGCCCGGATGGGCAGCGACGGGCGCATTTATTTTCATTCTGATCGGGAAGTCAGCAAAGCACTGCGCGCTGAACACCAGATTAAGTCCGGATCATCTCACGGCTATCACATATGGACGATTAGCCGACCAAACCGGTAATTTGGCAGGCCATCCATAGCCTACGCGGAAGCACTGAGTTAATCACCGCTTTCTTAAAAAGGGCCTTTTTACGTGCTGCCGTGTAGCCAGCTCTTTTTGCCGGGATTGACAGTTATTCATGCCCTGCTTGATCCCATGCTTTTAAATATTCATCCAGATGTGGCCGGGATTTGACTTCTGATTCGAGATAATTGTGGATACCGAGTACTGCACGGGCGTAGGCCCCTTCGCTCAGTGCACCGGAAAAGAGCTGATGGCGCAGAAAAATCAGTATGGTAGAGAGTACGTCAGTTTCACAGTAGTTGCGAATTGCTTCAATCTGCCCTGCTTCGAACATTGCCCTAACATTGTCGCCTGCAGTGTCCAGTTTACCCGGCACATTGAATGTCGCTGCCACTTCATCCATCGAACAGCGGGCTGAAGCTCCGAAATCAGATAAGACTTCCAGCAGATCGCAGTGATACTCCGGAGAATAACGGGTATCATAATTGTGCCATTTATCACCCTGCGTAAACCAGCGGGGACAACTCAGCCCGTGCGCCATTGCACGATATTTCAGTACCGGGATATCAAACCCCCGGCCATTGAAGCTGACCAGCTGTGGTGCCCGGGTATCAATCAAATGAAAGAAACCTTCCAGCAATTCCTGTTCAGAGCTGTTTTTATCACCACCGCTGGCCAGTCTGCGGATCACCAGTTCACCGGCCTCTTCACCAGGCTCACGGATCAGGTGACCATAAGAGATTGCAACTACCTGATGAAATGGCTGACGCGGAAAATCATTGCGCCCAGCTGTCTTTTGGAGAAAATATTCAGTAAGTCCATTCCGTGCCTCGCTATCGGTAAGCTCCGGTGATCTCAATATACGGCGCGAGGCATCGGCATCGATCACTGTCTCAATATCAAACGCAATCACATCACGCCGCACGATGGTTCCTCCTAAAAAACTTCATGAGCAGTTTCCTCTCTCCCAGTATGAAAGCAGAAATAAAGAAAACTGCAATAGCACCGAGAACTGCTATACCGATCCAGATGGCCTGCATCAGACCATTTGCAGGAAAAGACCATTGCATATCAAAGCCGATCAGATAGAGCAGCATGATTACACTGGCAATGACGGCTGTAGCCAGGCGTTTTGCGATAGCGACTGTAAACAGGGAGCCATAAATTTTGGTGAGTCGCATATAAAGCAGAGCTACATTTACAAATGCTGCCAGTGATGTGGCCAGCGCCAGGCCGACATAAGCCCAGAATTGCATTAGAATCACCGCCAGAAATATGTTTACCGCCACACTGATCGCAGCATACCGCATCGGTGCTTTGGCATCTTTTCCAGCATAACAGGCAGATGCGAGCAGTTTTACCCAGCAGAAAGCAATCAGGCCCACAGCATAGGCTTTGAGCGTCTGCGCTGTCGCCACGCTATCTGCATGGCTGAAGGCGCCCCGTTCGAACAGGGTTATAACAATAGGTTCAGCCAGATAAAGAACACCGACTACTGCCGGCAGGGTAATCCAGGTCAGCCAGGCCAGGCCCGAGCGCAGGTCATCTGCCGCCGCTGCCTGGTCGTCTCGGGAAAGGTGGCCCGACAAAGTGGGCAGTAGCGCGGTACTCATGGCAATGCCAAACAGTGCCAGTGGCAATTGCACAATGCGATCTGAATAATACAGATAGGAGACAGCACCTGTCTCCAGTAATGTGGCCAGAATGGTACCGATGAGAATATTGATCTGAACTGCGGCAATGGCAAGCAGAGCGGGACCGAACAGGCGTAGTGTCTCTCCGATGGCAGGTTGTTGAAAATCAAAGCTGATGCGCGGGATCCAGCCGATCCGTTTTAAGGCGGGGAACTGGATGGCCAGCTGTAAGGCGCCGCCAACCAATACACCGATAGCAAGGGCGATGGCCGGGTTTTCAAATAAAGGCGCCAGTACGATAGCAGCAAAAATAATGGCAATATTTAATAATGCCGGACTGGCGGCAGGGACGGCAAATTGTTTGTGCGTATTGAGTACAGCCCAGGCGAGTGCAGCCAGCGAAATCATGGCCAGATAGGGAAACATCCAGCGCGCCAGTTCCAGTGCTATCGCCCATCTGTCCGGTTCGTCGGCAAAACCGGGCGCAAAGAGATATAGCAGCCATGGCATCAGCAGCATGCCTAGCACGGTGAACAAGGTTAGAATAATCAGCAGTAAGGTAGCAAGCGCATTGAGGAATGCGTGGGCCGCTTGTTCCCCTTTTTCGCATTCATCCGACAGTACAGGCACCAGCGCAACGGTAAGTGTGCCTTCGGCAAACATGCGACGGAAAAAGTTGGGCAGTTTAAAGGCAACAAAAAAAGCATCGGCCAGCATGCCGGCTCCAAGTACGCGCGCCAGCAGAATATCACGCACAAAACCGAGGGTGCGCGACAACATGGTCCACCCACCTACTTTGGAGGCGGCGCGCAGCAAACCGGAAGGCTGTGTATCTGAACCACCCTGATTTGACTTGTCTTGTTCTATGGCCATAATTCGCCGCCCTTTTATTCCCCGCGTGGGGTGTTGCTAGAAAGCCTAGCGCCGTAACGGGAGAAGGGCGAGCCTGACGCTAGTATCGGCGATCAAGGCTACAGTTTTTTGGATTGAGTCCAAAGGTGGTGATGTTTTTATATGCCAGGAATTAGAGTAAATCCTGAAGAGCCGTTTGAAATTGCGATGAAGCGTTTTCGCAAGCAGGTCGAAAAAGGTGGCGTGATTTCCGAATGCCGTCGTCGCGAAGCTTATGAGAAGCCTTCCATTGCCAAAAAACGTAAAGAAGCTGCTGCACGTAAGCGTTTGATGAAACGTTTGCGCCGTGTTCGCATGCGCGAGAACCGCGATTATTAAATCACTTGTTTTGTAATCGATCTAAATGCCGGGCCTTTGTGTCCGGCATTTTTATTTCGCCACGAAGTATGCAAAAGAAGATAAGAAGAGTTAGGGCTGATTTTCTCCGGGTGTTGATAGCGAAAATTGCCGAGATAAGTTATACCAATCACATTTTAAGGAAGGTCTGAAAAACCACGTCCCTGTAGTTTTTCAACACGTAAAGGCAAAAGCATGCTTTTGCCTTTACTCATAAAATCAAGTGCTTTCACACATGGTTTTGGCAGGTCGCCCATGGCCTGCACGGATACTCTGACTGTTTCAGAGCACCCTTTATCTTCTTCGTGTACTTCCTACGCTTCGTGGTGAATAATTCCTAAGAATTTTCAACGGGGTGAAGCATGTTAAAACAGTTAACTGAAGATATGAAAACTGCCATGAAGGCAGGTGATAAGCTGCGATTGTCCTGCATCCGTATGTTGCGAGCAGCCATCAAGGACAAGGAAATTGAACTTGGCCATGGGCTGGATGAGGCGGAAGCCATGGCGGTGTTGGCAAAGTTGGTCAAGCAGCGCAATGATGCCGCATCACAATATGCCGATGCAGGCCGTGACGATTTGAAAGACAAGGAACTGGCCGAAGTAGAAATTATTCAGTCCTATCTGCCCGAACCATTGTCTGATAATGAGTTGGACGCCATTGTTGATCAGGCTATCAGCCAAACCGGCGCTGCCAGTATGCGCGATATGGGCAAGGTGATGGCTGTCGTTAAAGATAGGGCAGCAGCACGAGCTGATATGGGCAAACTCTCAGGTATCGTTAAAGCACGGCTGGGTTAACCCGAATAATCATGAGCGCACACTTGCTTATTCACGCTTCGAATACTATATAAAGGTATATGTCTCACTTTCCACCATCATTCCTTGATGAGGTCATGGCACGTTCCGATATTGTTGAAATTATCGGACGCCATGTCGAACTGAAAAAATCCGGCGCAAATCTGATGGGGTTGTGCCCGTTTCATCATGAGAAGTCACCATCATTCTCGGTGTCGCCTGATAAACAACTCTATTACTGTTTTGGCTGTGGTAAGGGCGGTGGTGCTTTCCAGTTTTTGATGGAACACGATGGTTATTCATTCCCCGAAGCGGTGGAATATCTGGCCGAAAAAACAGGCCTGGAAATTCCGCAAGACAGTGAACGAAAACCGGGTGATGAAGCGCGTCAGAAACAGGCATTCGATATGCTGGATCGCGCTTCGGATGCAATGAGTCGCACCATGCACGAGGAACAGGGCAGTAAAGTCAGAGAATATTTGAAACAGCGGGGGCTTCCGGCAGCGATTGTCCGCGATTACAGGCTGGGTTATACACCGGCCGGATACGGCTTTATGAACAAGGTGTTCGGTAGCGATGCCCGCACCAATAGTCAGCTGGAGGCAGTCGGTCTTTTATTCAAGGGTGATCATGGCTATGGCGACCGCTTCCGCGACCGCCTGATGTTTACTATCCGTGATCGGCGCGGCCGCGTGGTTGGCTTCGGTGGCCGTGTATTGGGTGAGGGTGAACCCAAATATCTCAATTCGCCTGAAACGAAATGGTTTCACAAGTCCAGCCTGCTCTACGGTTTTTCAGAACACCGCGACACTATTCGCAAGACAAAGCAACTGGTTATTGTTGAAGGCTATATGGATGTACTGGCGCTGGCAGTACATGGGTTGAAAATCGGGTTGGCGCCTCTTGGCACAGCAATTGGTGAGCCCCAGATCCGTGAAATTTTTCGTTTGTGTGACTCGCCGGTGTTCGCTTTTGATGGTGATCGCGCAGGCAGACAGGCGGCCTGGCGAGCACTGGACAGGATGTTACCGCTTTTGAAGGCCGAACTAACGCCTAAATTTCTTTATCTGCCTGAGGGGGAGGACCCTGATTCTTTGCTCAAAGCCAAAGGCGGAGAGGCATTTCAACAACGGCTTGATGAAGATAGTAAGCCGGTTCTGGAGACATGGTTGACAGGCCTGAAGCTGTTGGCAGGTCAGGGTGCCGATGGCCGTGCCCGAATGGCCAAAAAGGCGGATGCCATGCTGGCCACGATGACCGACACCTATCTGCAGCAGGCATGGCGACAGGAAGTGGAACAGGCCACCGGCATTTCATTGCAGCAAGGCAGGCAACGTCCGGCACTCAGGGCAGAATTGCAATCACAACAGCGGGGTGAATTGAATCATATTCAGGAGC
Source organism: uncultured Zetaproteobacteria bacterium (assembly GCA_964490955.1). Classification (GTDB taxonomy): domain Bacteria; phylum Pseudomonadota; class Zetaproteobacteria; order Mariprofundales; family Mariprofundaceae; genus Mariprofundus. The sequence continues at coordinate 25,876 of CAZBEN010000008.1, forward strand.
GTTTTCTGGCTGGTTTAATGCAGCAGCCCAAACGTTTTCATGCGCTTTCTGATATTGCAGCCGGGTTCTTTGTTGACAATGAAGGTATTAATTCGATATATTCGCGCGCTTTTTCGATGCAAACGGATGCTGAAGACGACAATACCGACATCGCGAGACAGCTGGCACAGGAATTCCCTGATTACCAGACCATGATTTCTCGCTGGGTGAATCAGGCAACCGTCCAGGATATTGAATACAAGAGTTTGGTGTTGGATATGGAAGCCAATGATATCCGTCGGCGCATGAAGCGCGGGCTAAATCTGGATGAATCCGTACGGCTGCAAAAACGACTGAGTGTATTGCAGCAGCAACAACGTCAACTCACTGAACAGTTGAGTGATACAGGAGCATAACCGTATGTCGAAGAACAGTCAGGAACAGGTCACTATCCGCGAATTGGGCACATTGATGGCCAAAGGAAAACAAGCCGGTTTTATCACCTATGAAGAGCTGAATAATCATTTGCCGGGCGGACTGGTTTCTGCCGGTCGTGTTGAGCAGTTGATTAACGTTTTCACAGAAATGGGTGTGGAAGTTGTTGATCCGGAACGAGCCCCCACCGGTGCTTATGCCATGCGCAAGGATCGTCTGCGCAAGGAAGATTCCGCCCTGCGTGCCGACACATCGCAACTGGGTACGGTGGTTCGCATTGATGATCCTGTGCGTATGTATCTGCGTGAAATGGGCACGGTTGAACTGTTGACTCGTGAAGGCGAGATCGAAATTGCCCGTCGCATTGAAGAGGGTCGCATGCAGGTGCATGAATCGATTTGCCTGTGCCCGTCGACATTCCGCGAAATCATGCTGTTGGGCGAGCGTATTGCTGAAATCCGCGATGAAGCGCTGGAAAATGATGAAGAGCCGAATTTCCGGGACATTATTGATGTGGATGAAAAAGTCATCAATGCAGCGGCCATTAAGGAATATGAAAACCGGATGAGCCGCAGTGAAGATGAGGATGATGAACCGGATGAAACTGAAACCAAACTTGATGGCGAACAACTGACAGCCGCCATCAAGGCTCGTACGGCAACTCCGGATGGCACTCCGATGCTGGAAACCGTCATTACCAAGGAAGAGCAACTGGAAGAAGCGCTGGGGCACTTTAGTCATGCTAAAGAGCTACATGACGAGTTCATATTGCTGAAAAAGAAGCTGGCCAAGAAACCGAATGATGAAAAGCTGCAGCTAAAAAGTCGTGAAGTACTTGACGCCATGCTGCTTGAACTGGTCAGCATTCCTTTTTCACCGCGTCAGCTTGAACAGTTGGTGCAGCGCTTCAAAAATGCTGTTGAGCGTGTTCGCCGCTTTGAGCGCACGATCCGCGATTTTGCCCTGCGGGCAAGAATGCCGCGCAAATTATTTCTGGAAACATTTCCGCCTAATGAAACCAGTGAACGCTGGATTGATGATGTAATCAGGCAAAATCGGGATGCCGTCTGGGTAGAAAACATTGAGGATGTCACGGGCAAAATCAAGGAGAATCAACGTCGGCTCAAACGTGTTGAGCAGGAAACCGAAATGGATATTGTCGAGCTGAAGGAAGTGGCTCGTAAACTGACCATGGGCGAAGCCAAGATGCGTCAGGCCAAACGCGAAATGATCGAGGCCAATTTGCGGCTGGTCATTTCCATTGCCAAAAAATACACCAATCGTGGTCTCGGATTTCTCGATCTGATACAGGAAGGCAATATCGGTTTGATGAAGGCGGTGGAGAAATTCGAGTGGCGCCGTGGTTACAAATTCTCCACTTATGCCACTTGGTGGATTCGCCAGGCTATTACGCGCTCTATTGCCGATCAGGCCCGCACGATTCGTATTCCGGTGCATATGATTGAAACCATCAATAAAATGATGCGTGTCTCGCGCCAGATTGCCCAGGAGATAGGGCGTGAGCCGACACCGGAAGAACTGGCTGAACATCTGGAGTTACCGGTAGAAAAGGTGGAGCAGATTCTGGAAGTGGCCAAGGAGCCGGTTTCACTCGAAACACCGATTGGTGATGATGAAGATTCACAACTGGGCGACTTTGTTGAAGATGAGAATGCAGAAAACCCACTTGATGCTACGGTGAGTGCAGCGCTTTCCGAAGCGACGCTGGATGTGCTGGAAAACCTGACAGACCGTGAGCAAAAAGTGCTACGCATGCGCTTCGGTATAGGTATGAATACCGACCACACGCTGGAAGAGGTGGGTAAACAGTTCGGCGTCACCCGTGAACGTATTCGTCAGATTGAAGCGAAGGCCTTGCGTAAACTACGTCATCCGTCGCGAGCACAGAAGCTGAAGACGTTTGCCGATTCTCCGGAAAAAGCAATTCAGCTGGAAGGCAGCATCCGCTGAGTAGCAGGTTTATCGGCAGAAAATCTGCCTGAACGCTCACAATCAAACCGGGCTAATCTGTCAAGTAGGTGGAATGTGGATGCGTTCAATGGCTGTCGTTAACCTTGTTGATGGATCAATGCTTACAAGTGTTGCAAAAATAGAGGCTCCGCGCTCTACCGCCTCAAAGCGCTGAGGCAGACGTTGTACCATGCGCATTAATGCACCATCGATTTTCATGCCGATGATAGACTGATAGGAACCGGTCATGCCGATGTCGGATTGATATGCAGTACCTGAAGCATGAATAATTTCATCGCAGGTAGGCACATGAGTATGCGTGCCATAGACAAATGAGACGCGGCCATCCAGATACCACCCCATACCCATTTTTTCGCTGGTTGCTTCGGCATGCATATCTACCAGAATGGCACTGACATCGTCAGGTATTTCATCCATAGCCCGATCTGCAGCCGCAAACGGGCAGTCCCATGGTCCCATAAAGGTCTGGCCGATCAAATTAATGACTGCCACTTTATAGCCTGCGGCGGTCTCTTGTACCGTCCAGCCACGCCCGGGCGCAAAGTTTGTGAAATTCATCGGACGAACATAGCGATCATCCTCCTCGATATGTTGGAGAAAATTACGTTGATCCCAGCAATGGTTGCCATTGGTAAAGACATCCACACCTATCGCAAACATTTCATCGGCCACTCTTTCGGTCAGGCCAAACCCGTGTGCCAGATTTTCTCCATTGGCCACGACAAAATCGACCTGATGCATATCTATCAACGACGGCAAATGCTCTGTCAGGGCACGCCGCCCCGCCTTACCCAGGATATCTCCAATCACAAGAATTTTCATATCTTCAGGCATTCAATCACCTCTTTTTCAGTTATCACACAATCCATCGGCGCATCATGCCCGTCAGCTGGGATATGTGCGGCCTCCTGGCCGGCAAAAGCCAGACCAATCACCTGAATTAATTTATGACGGTGCTGACCGAGCCAGTAGTCAAAGCAGCCCTTTCCCATTCCCAGGCGATTACCTTGTCGGTCAAATGCTGTCAGCGGACAGAGTAGCACTGTTTTTTGATTACCTGCCCAGAGCATGCCGGATGCCGGTTCTGAAACCCCGAACAAACCGTTTTTCCATCTTGTTTCTGGGGTTGTCAACAGCCATTCCATGTATTCGTGATGGTGGGTAACCGGAGCAAAAACCTGATAGTCTGGCAACTGAAACAGTCTTTCCGTATTCACCTCTGACGGTAGCGAGCGATAAACCAGCAGGCTGGCAGGGGTGTTCGGGTTACTATGCAGATGAGAAAGCAATGTTTCAATGATGATTTCCGAATTTCTCTGGCGCTCATTGCCTGGCATATTTTTGCGATATGCCAGCGAAGAAGCTCTGAGTGTATTTTTATCAACTGGTTTGTTCATGTGCAGGGAATATTCATATGTTTGGGATATGTCTGAAACGTGCAATGAAGGGGGGCATGGTTATCCGAGTGGGGAAAAGGGGCACCCCCGCGCTGACGTAATGGCAAATAGTCGTCGAACCCTCTAACAAGAGGTGGGCGCCGCACCTCGGCCTCAGGTATCCCGAAAGGGGGACGCGCATGGCCAAAGTAGGTAAGCTCCCATTCGACAAGTATCGGCTCAGGCAACATGAATGCCACTCGCTCAACGCAGGGGTGCTTTTGCTAAACCCTCTGCTTGTAATACTACTCCATCCAGTTCAGATATCAAGCCTTCCAGACCATCAATTTTTGTCTGGTCGCTTTTAAGTAATTCTCCGGCCAGATTCAGGGATACCAGCGCCAGCAAACGGTCGGAAGCCACTGATGCCCCCATATTTCTGAGTTCATCAATATGTTTTTGAACCATCTCCGCAGCAGCCATAACCTGATCGGGGTCTTCATCGGTCAGAATTGAAAAATTGCGGCCCATGAGCGTGATTTCAACCGAATGGCTCATGATGATTCACCTTGCCCGATCATCAACTCGTCAAGTTTTTCCATAGCATGTTCTACCCGAGCTTTTGCTTCCAGCCGTCCGGTTTGCAGATTTTCCAGTTCACTTTCCAGCTGTCGAACCTGGTCTCGACGTTTGCGCAGCTCATTTTCGGCAATACGCACGACCTCACGCATGCGGTGATTATCGGCAATCGTTTGCTCCATGTTACGGCGAATGGTGGCCAGATGTTCGGTTAAAGCCTGAATTCGTTCTTCCAGAGCCTGTTGAGGATTATTCTGCATGCATGACATTGAAGCACTTTCAATCGATGAATTCAAGCGATAACCGACTTAATGTCTGAAGCCGCTGTTTAAAATGGGTGGGGACGAGACCGGACTTGCAAGTTATTCTTTAATCCGTGTATGATAGGTCGTTAAAATCAAGGTGGGGGTTTCCATGGCAATCGATTATTCATGGCTTGAAGACAAGGTTTTGAGGCGAAAACTGAATGAGGATGAGCGAGGCAAGCTCGATCGCCTGCTAATCGAAAAGAACTTCTCCAAGAACGACAATATTCTGACGCAAGGGCAGCCGGGCGGCGTGCTGTATATTCTGCGTTCGGGTTTGGCTGAAATCAGTGCTGAATGTAATGGTCAGCAAATGCATATCGCCACCAGCAGGGAAGGTGCATTGTTTGGTGAAATCACTTTTCTGACTGGTGATTCGGCAACTGCGACTGTTACCGCTGTGGAAGACTGTATTGTATACAAGCTCAACCGGGATGATTGCTCGGAACTGATGCAAACAGAGGCTGAGCTGGTCTATGCTTTCATGGCCTATATGCTGGTTCACGCCGGCAAAGTGATCCGTTCAAGGAATGAGGATCATGCAAATATGCTTCAATACATGAGTTCATCGCATAAGTAACATTTCTTATTAAATATCTGTCCTGATGCGTGCCGGGCAGTGATGATAGATCGACTAAAAAGCCTGCAGCTACTGCTGCAGGCTTTTTACAAGTAAAGCATTGCAAGCTGAGACAATCAGATTGGCAGAAAATTATTACTACGGTTGAGTGCGATTCAATGTTAATTGACACATAAACCTGCTACCAACAAAGAGGGGCTTATGACACCTGACGATTTAAACATCGATTTTGAAGAAGGGGGGATACTGACCACCAGACAGGTGGACAAAGTAATTCTCAGCAAAGGAGCATGGACAACGATTCTGTTCCGTTATCAGAACTGGGATCAGGCGAGTGAATCCTATGGTGAGGATAAATTCACTATTCGCCGTTATCAGAAACGCAATGGCGAATATACGCCGCGCTCCAAGTTCAATATCACCAATGCCAAACAGGCCAGAATGATTGTTGAAACGCTGCAAGGCTGGACTAACGAAACATAAGCAGGTTGATCTGCAGCATGTATCCATCGCAGCCAAAAACTACATATTATGAAATGCGGGTTATTTCAATTTTTAACGCAGTCATTAGAGTACCGCATTTGACGTGGTTGCGTTCTTGAAAACATTTGATGATCAATGTTTTCTATCTGCGCCCTTAGCTCAGCTGGATAGAGCATCGGCCTCCGAAGCCGAAGGCCAGTGGTTCGAATCCACTAGGGCGCACCATTCTTTCTGTGATTCTTGCTAATATGCACGCAGCCCAGGTGCCGCGGCATAGGGAATATTGATTAGGGCCTGTTCACATAAAATCCATACGTAGCGACTCGGTTGGATTTTATGTGAACAGGCCCAATTCAGTGGTTCCATACAATCCATGGACGGGCTGCCAAATCAGGCACGTAAGTACTTGATTTGTAAGAAAAGAGAACATCGTACTTTTCTCTTTTTGCTCTGGTTTATTGCAGAATGTAATAAATCAACTTCTCCACAATGAATAACATCAGCTTTTTTGAGTCCCTTTCGGTAGAAGCAACGCAAGCGGAATTCCGAGCACGGCAACCCCGGCACACAAATAAAAAGCCATGCTGTAGCCAAAGGTATTGGCAATCAGGCCACAACCCATGATGCCTATTGTGCTGCCAAGTCCGAACCCGGCCGCGGAATATAACCCCTGTGCTGCTCCGTGACGTG
>CAZBEN010000009.1:0-31844 GCA_964490955.1 uncultured Zetaproteobacteria bacterium
GACGCTGGCCTCTCACGCCGGAAACAGGGGTTCGATTCCCCTTGGGAGTACCAATCAAGAACCAAATCGAATCCTGTCCTTTGGTATTAACGCCTGTCATAATGATGACCTGAAAGTGACATCAAAATGCCTTATACGCTCATAGATTTCTCGATAGAGGAATTAACCCGGACTATGCATAAATACTGCCGCGCCCCAACTTGTTCATTTGCCCGCAACGAATCCTTCGTCAGTCGACCGTATGCACTGCTACGAACTTCTTCCTCAGAATCCGTTGCGAGCAAATGTCCGGCGTAATCATCTCGGCGATTCATGAATAGTCCGGGTTAAACAAAGGAGTATATGATGACAACTGAATTTATAACCCCGGCATTCGTACCTTTTGAATTTGTGAAGTTGGGAGGATGGAACGCCGAAGTTCCCATGTCTGAAACGGACATGCTGAAAGATATTCCGTTATTCGATGATGAAGAAGAAGATGAAGAATGGGATGACGATGAGTGGGATTGAATAACCGACATTTGGAATTCTATGCATACAGCATTTTCCGCCCCGCCTGATGGTGGGGCTTTTTGTCATATGCTGAAGGTGGATTACCGGGTTTCAGGAAATTTTCCTCTCTGCATGGAAGAGCATCCGGTTGATTTTTATTTTCGTATAAAACAGCATTCTTTCTCAATGGAGATAAAATCATGAGACTTGTTTTAATAGCATTACTAATTTCTATTGCCGGTTGCTCGGTTGGTATTAGCCCCGTTCCTGGCGTAAGTATTCATATCCCGTTGCCGCATAATGATGGTTATTATGGCGGTGAAGGTGAACACCGTGAGCATGATGATGGATATAAACGGGAAGAAGACTGATCCGTTCGGGGAACTTGAAAAAGAAGACAACCATGCAGGAACGTAGTTTGCCGCATATTAAATGAAAGATGAAACAATTCCGTAAAAGGTAATTAATGCCACTATTGCGATGATAGCAAGGCATCCATCCGTGTTACAGAAATACTTGTGTGATCCGGGCATGTTGATCTCCATATGATCAGGAGTCGCCCGAAACGGGTGCATTATTTCAGCGCGTGAAGACAAACTCATCGCTTGATGAGAGTTCCCGGTTGAAAACATAGTTGTCCACAGCGAAATTTTTGAGGGATTCCGGCTCAGTGAGCTGGTTTTCGATGATAAAACGGCTCATGTAACCACGGGCCCGTTTGGCATTGAAACTGATAATGCGGTAGATCCCTTTACGGTATTCCTTGAAGACCGGGGTAATGATCCGGCCATGAATGTTCGTCGTATGGATGGCGGAAAAATATTCACTGGAAGCCAGATTGATCAGGATATCATCATTCTGACTGGCCAGGGCGCGGTTAATGCTTTCAGTTATCAAATCACCCCAGAATTCATAGAGATTGCGTCCATATTCAGTGGCAAGTCTGGTTCCCATTTCCAGCCGGTATGCCTGCATCAGATCAAGTGGCCGCAGTACGCCATACAGGCCGGATAAAATGCGCAGGTGATCCTGTGCAAAGCTTATGGCATCCGCATTCAGAGAACCTGCATCCAGCCCCTGATAGACATCTCCGGAGAAGGCAAACAGTGCCTGTTTGGCGTTATCCGGTGTGAAGGGGACCTGCCAGTCCTGATAGCGCTGCATATTCAGGTCGGCCAGTTTTATCGATAGCTTCATCAAATCGGCAATTTCAAAACTGTCCTTGCTTCGCATGATGTCGATCAGCTCTGCAGTTCTGTCCAGAAACTCGGGCTGCGTATAATCAACGACAGGCAAAGGTGTATTGAAATCCAGTTTTTTCGCGGGTGATATAGTAATTAGCATGGCCATATACTATGCTTGCTATTGGATTCATTTCCACCCCGGAGGAGTAAGGTTTTGGCAGTCAACACACATCATGAGACATTTATGCGGCGAGCCATTGCACTGGCCAGGAAGGGAATCGGTACAACACATCCGAATCCACGTGTCGGTGCGGTGGTGGTGAATCATGGCGAGGTGGTTGGCGAGGGTTGGCACGTGCGGCCCGGAGATGCACACGCGGAAGTGGTGGCGTTACAACAGGCCGGAGAGAAAGCCAGACACGGCGAATTATATGTGACACTGGAGCCGTGTGCCGCACACGGGCGTACGCCTGCCTGCACCGACGCCATTCTTAAAGCCGGGATCCGGCATGTTGTGTTTGCCTCGTCCGATCCGAATCCGGTGATGGCCGGTGGCGCGGATATATTGCAAACAGCGGGTACTGATGTGACTGCAGGTGTGCTGTCAGATGAGGCGGATGCCCTGAATATGCCGTTCTTCCATTATTTGCGCACGGGACGTCCCTATGTGATTGCCAAGGCAGCGCTGTCGCTGGATGGTAAACTGGCGACACGCACGCATCATTCGCAATGGATCAGCGGCAAAGTATGCCGTCAACATGCGCATGAACTGCGGGCCGAATGTGATGCGATTCTGGTGGGTTCAGGCACATTGCATCATGATAACCCGTCGCTGACTGTCCGCGATAGCAAGGTGGTTGGTAACGTACCGCTTCGGGTGGTGCTCTGCTTTGAAACACCGACATTTTTTCCGGATTGCAAATTATTGTCTGATCAAGCGCCAACACGTTTTTATGTGCGCAGCCACAATGCATATACGCAAGTATGGTCTGATGCCGGTGTGCAGGTGGAACAGGCCGACAATCTGAAATCGATTCTACAGCATTTGGCCGAAGACGGTTATTTGCAGTTGTTGCTCGAAGGGGGGGGCGGGTTGCACGCTTCCTTTCTTGATGCCGGATTCAGTGATGAAATGGTGTTATACCAGGCGCCCATCATTATTGGAGGGCGCGAGGCCGTGACCTTGTGGGATGGTGAAGGCGCGGAGAAGGTAGATAAGGCGATTCGTCTGAAAGATGTCGTACATCGGGACATGGACGGTGACCAGATGATTCGCGGCAGGGTGGTTTATCCCGACTAACGCGCATGGACTTTTTCCATCCGGTGACAATGTTTCATGCCACCGGGTGGAAAAACCCCATGCAGGCGTGTTGCTTGTTTCATGGTAAAACCGTTGGGTTGACGGCCGGATTGAATTTCCGGCGTTGGCCTCTGTTTGTACCTCTGTTGTCAGCCATAACCGGTTTGGCTTTGACGCGTACTGAAATACTCGGAATCACCACAGCAGCGATTGTGTTAGCCGTTTTTGCAATCACTTTATTCGTGTTCAAGCAGCGCTTGCCGGCATTGATGCTGATACTGGGGGCGCTGTGGGGTATGGCTGATTTGCTCTGGGATGCCAGCCGGGTGCATGTGGATGCGGTTTGGCTGGCTGGCGACATGGTGGTTAGCGCTGATGTTGAAAAGGTACAGCGTTTTTCAGGCTATCGAAGCTATTTGCTGAATCATATTCAACGTCAAGACGGGATACGATTGCCCGGTAAAGCCTTGCTCTATCAGCACAGGGCAGGTGGAAACAGGACGCAGCTTCAGACCGCCAACATTCAGGCCGGGCAAAGCATTCGTGCACGGGTGCGCTGGCATGAACCGCGCAATTATCACAACCCCGGCGCATTTGATTATCGTGGCTGGTGTTTCGATCATCATATTGCCCTGATTGGTAGTATAAAAGGGCCTCCGGAGATAACGGATGCTTCAGTGTCCTGGCTGGAACAGCAACGCCAATCGGTACGCCGTGTTATTGCCGAAGCAGGGGTTCACGATGGCGGTGTTTTACAAGCCGTATTACTGGGCGAGCGAGCACAGCTTACAGAACAGGCCAGTCGTGTGTTTTCCGCCACAGGTGCTGCGCATCTGCTGGCAATATCCGGAATGCATATCGGTATGGCTGCGACTTTTGTGTTTGTACTGGTCTGGTTTGTGCTGACACGGCGGGAAGCATGGATCATTCGTTTTCCGGTTCGAAATATTTCATTGATCTGCGGTTGTCTGGCTGCGGCCGCTTACGGGGCGATGGCCGGCTGGCCATTGCCTGCCATTCGAGCGGCCACAATGTTGGCAGCGGGAGCCCTGGCATGGTGCCTGGCATCGCGCAGCGAACCGATCAACACCCTGCTGGCGGCACTGGCCCTGATTCTGCTGTTTAATCCATCCGCTATTACATCGCTGTCCCTGTGGCTCTCATTTGTTGCCACAACAGCCTTGCTGTTGTGGGCGGTGAACATTCGTCAGGATGAAACGTTATTATGGAAATCGCGGTTGCTCCATGCCGGAAAAGTACTGATATGGATTTCACTGCTGGCCACACTGGCTACCTTACCATTGATTGTGACGACATTTGGTCGGATTCCGGTTTATACACTGGCAGCCAATCTGGTCATGGTGCCTTTATATGGCCTAATTGTGATACCGGCAGGCCTGCTTGCTGAACTGGTGGCGCTGACAGGGATGGATGTGCTGGCTGTCAGCCTGATGCAGGTCGCCGGTTTTGCCGTCAGTTGGGGGATGAACTGGTTGACGATGCTGTCAAACCTACCGGCTGGCCAGTTGTGGGCCATTCTTCCACCTGTCTGGGCAGGTTTGTTGTATATGGCTGGTATGTTGCTGAGTGGCCGATGGTTATTGCAACAGAAACGATTGGCAGCAGCATTATTATCCAGCCTGGTGCTGACAGCATGGCTGGGTTTCGTACTGACGGAGTCCGATGTCCAGACACCGCAATGGATCATCTGGGATGTTGGCCAGGGCGCTGCTTCCACATTGTTGCTACCGGGGAGGCATGTGATTGTCATGGATGCGCCGGGGCGAAAAGGCAGTCGATTCAATGGCGGTACGACTGTGGCGACAGGCTTACGTCATTTGGGGTTCACGCATATTGATGTGCTGGCACTTTCCCATGCACAGTCCGATCATCTCGGTGGGGCACTGTCGTTGATAAAAAGTCTGAACAGTGTCGGCCAGATTTGGCTGCCGGATGTGCCTTCAGCCCGCATGGATAACCGGGTTAAATCAATACAAGCATATGCAAACGGGCACGGTATACCGGTTCGCTGGCTGGTCAAAGGTGATGACATTGAATTGGGGAATGGTTCACAAGCGGCTAAAGCCCGGTTATCTGTGCTGTGGCCTCCACGATCATTCGATCCGACCAATACCAATAATACTTCGCTGGTGCTGGCTGTGCGTTTGTCAAACCGCGCAAAGCTGTTATGGCCGGGGGACATCGAATCGGAAGCGGAAACCACCTTGATTAGAGCCGGACTGGAAAAAACCGGTTTTATGTTGATGCCGCATCATGGCAGCAACACTTCCAGCCAGATGGCCTTCCTGAATGCATTGCATCCGAAAATAGCCATTGCCCAGGCAGGGTTTGCCAACCGTTATGGTTTCCCCAGACAGGCAGTCGTCAGTCGATATCGGGCCATCGGGGCTGATGTGCGAAATACAGCCGATGGCGCATTGTTGTTGCGCTGGATGAACGGAGATGCATCGGCTGAAGTATCGCAGTGGCAGTCCGGCTGGCAACAGGCGGGTGGACAACAGAATGGCCCAATGAGACGCGAATTGGCATTGCTATGGTGGAAGTCATGATGCAGAAACAGTTTGTAAGGATGACTTTTGCCGTGTCCTATTCATAATTGCCGCCACAGTTGGCGGTGTCATAAAAGTGGCTGCCGGGTATGGAGGCACAAGTGTTAGAGTTTATCCAACAGGGCGGCATTGTGATGTATATCCTTCTGGGAGTATCGTTGTTGTCTCTGACCATTATTTTCGAGCGCAGCTGGAGTCTTCGCCGTTCGGTGGTGATCCCTTTGTCGGACGTACAGCAGGTCGAAAAGGCAGTGCGGGAAGGCGATGTCAAACAGGCTATGCAGATTTGTAAAAATAATAATACGGCCATGAGCCGCATTCTCTGGGTGGCACTGGCCAATCGCGGTGTTCACCGCGCTGTTATGAAAGAGATTCTGGAAGAAACCGGGCGCCAGGAAGTGGCACATCTGGATCGCTTTATCGGTATCCTTGGTTTGATTGCCGGTATTGCCCCGCTACTGGGACTGCTGGGTACAGTGGTTGGTATGATTGAAGTATTTCAGCAGATTTCGATTGTGGGTGTGGGCAGGGCTGATGTGCTGGCCGGTGGCATCTCCAAGGCTCTGAACACAACTGCATTTGGCCTTACTGTCGCGATTCCATCAATGGTCGCATATCGTTATTATGAATCCCGTGTGGATCGTTTTGTGATTGAAATTGAACAACATGCACTGCGTTTTGTTGAGCTGTTGAAAGGGGAACGTGTGTGAATCTGCGCAAAAAAAACCGGCCGGAGTATCTTGTTGATATTACACCATTGATTGATGTGGTGTTCCTGATGCTGATTTTTTTCATGATTTCTACCACTTTTAATATGTCATCCAGCCTCAAGCTGGATCTGCCATCCAGTAAAGCTAAAGCTGAACAGAAGAAAGTGGAGCAGGTGACTGTGAGTATTAACGCTGATGGCAGTTTTTATGTACAGGATGAAGCAGTGAAGGATAGCGATTTGCGCAAACGTATCTTGAATGTGACAAAGGGTGACCCGAAAATTAGGGTAGTATTGAGGGCAGATGCCGAGACGCATCACAAACGGGTGGTTTATGTGCTGGATACATTGCGTGGGCTGGGTATGAGCAAGGTTGGTATTGCCACCGTGGCTCCACAGGATGAAAACTGATGCGGACTGTGCAGAAATTTGGCGGTACGTCGGTGGGCTCGCTGGAGCGCATTCGTAAAACGGCAGATATCATACAGGCCGAACTGGAACGGGGAAATCAGGTGGCTGTAGTCGTATCGGCCATGAGTGGTGAGACCAATCGGTTGACCGCAATGGCCAGAGAGATAAGCGAACATCCGGCTGCGCGTGAGCTTGATGCACTGGTAGCGACCGGCGAGCAGGTCAGTGCAGCTCTGTTGGCTATGGAATTGCAACAGCGTGGTGTGAGCGCCTATTCCTATAGTGGTGGTCAGGCTGGGTTTGTAACCGATAGCCGTCACGAACGGGCGCGTATCAAGAATATTGAAGGGAGCCATCTGCTCGATCATATGCAGGCCGGTGAAGTGCCGGTGGTGACCGGTTTTCAGGGTGTTGATGATCAGGGTAATGTTACCACACTGGGACGTGGTGGATCAGATACTTCGGCTGTTGCACTGGCGATTTCTGTCGGTGCGGATGTTTGTGAAATATATACTGATGTCGATGGTATCTATACTACTGATCCGCGCATCGTACCCAGGGCACGCAAAATAAAGCGGATTTCCTATGAGGAAATGCTGGAATTTGCATCTCTGGGGGCGAAAGTACTGCAGACCCGTTCGGTGGAACTGGCCATTCGTTATGATATGCCGCTACATCTGCGCTCCAGCTTTGAAGCGGTGGCAGGCACAATGGTTGAACAAGAGGACAAGACAATGGAACGAGCGACAATTTCCGGCGTGGCCTATAACCGCGATGAGGCAAAAATAACCATCATGGGTATTCCGGATCATCCGGGCATTGCTGCCAATGTGTTCGGTCCGGTGGCCGAAGCCGGTATCAATGTCGATGTGATTGTACAGAATGTTTCCGAACAGGGTTATACAGATATCACCTTTACGGTTCCGCGCAGCGACTATCCGAAGACCATGGATATTATGCGTGGATTGTGCAGGCAAATGGATGCGCGTGATGTGAAAGGGGATGACAGTGTCGCCAAGGTGTCCGTAGTCGGGGTGGGTATGCGTTCACATGCCGGTGTGGCCAAAGAAATGTTTGATATTCTGGCCAAAGAGCGAGTCAATATTCAGATGATTACTACCAGTGAAATTAAAATCACCGTTGTGATTGAAGAAAAATATATTGAGCTGGCCGTGCGTGCCTTGCACAGTGCTTTCGGACTGGATGAGGAAGACAGTTAAGCAAGCGCTGATTTTTGCCGGGATGGCAATATATCAACATCGTTTTAATTCTGAGCCGGGTTTCACAAACTATAGATCAGTAGCTTCACGCCTGAGCCGGGGGATCTATAATGGGCAGGGTCGCCGAATCAGGGACGCTATGAAAGAACAGGATATACACTCATGGCATGGATCGAAGCCAGTAGCCGGTTAACAAAAAACGGATGAACCATAATCGGGGCCTGTTAATCAGGCTTCCGCCACAATTTGATTATGATCTACAGATATTTTTAAGCACTCTTCACGATTCACTTTAATTTCCCGGGGTGCATCAATGCCAATGCGCACTTGCCCACCTTTCACATTCAGAACCTGAATCTGAATATTATCTCCAATAGCAATGGCTTCGCCTTTTTTGCGCGTCAAAATTAACATGGTATTTCCCCTCTGGCACCTTTAATAGACTACTATATTGTAAAGTGCAAGTTTTTCCGGGTTTTCTCAGTGTTGTTTTCTATTGTTGACACGATAATGATAACAGTTATCATTACATTTATGCAGAAACTGACAGCACAACGTCAAGCCATACTGGATTTGATTAATGCTTCCAATCGGCACTGGGATGCTGATGAAGTGGCCCGTGCACTTGTGGATTCAGGAGCATCGGTTGGTATTGCCACAGTGTATCGCGGTCTATCCGCACTGGAGTCCCAGGGACTGATTGATTCGATTCAGCTGGCCGACAAAAAACGCTATGAGCGGGCTGATAAGGCACATCATGATCATATGATTTGTACCGGGTGTGGCCACATCGAAGAATTTTCACACGATACGATTGAAGCATTGCAGGAGGCTGCTGCAGAAAAAAAAGGTTTTAAGCTGACCGGACATCAACTGGTGATGTTCGGTTTTTGCAGGAAATGCACGCAGGAGTTGCAAACATGATTTCATCCATGGTGATTGTATTCAGGGAAATGCTCGAAATGGTATTGATTGTCGGGGTACTGTTGGCGGCGACACGCGGGTTGACCGGTTCCAGATACTGGATCGGACTTGGTGTGTTCGGCGGTTTGCTGGGTGCCGTTTTCCTGGCTGTGTTCATGGAACAGATGGAGGCATCCTTTGATGGTGACGGTGAATTCATTTTTAACGCAGTTGTGCTGCTGCTGGCCTCAGGACTGATTGCCTGGACGGTTTTCTGGATGAGTAAACACGGACGCGTGATGAGCCAGCATATGAAACAGGTGGGTGGTTCAGTCAAAGAGGGCGATTTACCTTATACGGCATTGGCCATTGTGGCCTTGTCCGCAGTTATACGTGAAGGCTCGGAGGCAGCATTTTTCCTGTTCGGTGCCGCACAAGGTATCAGTCAAGATGGATGGAGTATGTTTTTCGGTGGTTTGATGGGGGCAGGTGTTGCGCTGATCATGGGTTCTCTGCTTTATTTGGGACTGGTACGTGTTCCGTTGAAGCGCTTGTTCAGCGTGATTGGCTGGTTATTGATGCTGTTGGCTGCCGGGATGGCCTCGCAGGCGGCATCAAACATGGTGATGATCGGGTGGCTGCCGCCACTGGTTGATCCACTGTGGAATAGTTCAGCACTGTTGTCATCCGGCAGTCTATTCGGTGAGTTGTTACATGTACTGGTGGGCTACGATGATCAGCCCAGCGCATTGCAGGTCATTGTATTTTCGGTTTCATTGGCCATGATGGTGACGCTGTATTATCGCTTGCAGCCAGGTACAGGACGGGCGGAAGCAGCTCCGGCTTAAGCGTTAAGTCCGGCGACTATTTTTTTCATAGTCGCTTCGGCAATGCAGTGCTGATTCAAAGGCACAATAGGGGCGAAGTGGCACAGTCCCTGGCAGTGCTCTGTCGAAACGGGAAACCCCTGTTGTCTCAGTTGATGAAGTAGTTCCGGGGCACCCCATTCCTTGCATTCAGGCCCCAGACAAACGCTGATGACGTTTTGTTCTTTGCCGTTATTCATGTGTGGGAATGGTATGGGATTTTCCGTAGCTCTGCCATAAATTCTACTTTTTTTGAGTGATTTCCTTTGCGTTTTCTGCAGGTAACGTGTGGAAATGACTTCTGTGGTGAAAGGCTTTTATGCCCGGGACTACCTGAATGTATGAACGCCCGTTATGCTTGCCGCTATGCGTTATTCCAAGTTGTTTATTCCAACTCTTCGAGATGATCCGGCTGATGCCGAGGTGGTCTCCCATAAACTGTTATTGCGAGCCGGCTATATTCGCCGTGTGACGTCCGGTGTGTATGATTATCTGCCACTGGGACTGCGCGTGCTGAGGAAAATCGAGGCAGTGGTGCGTGATGAAATGAACAGGGCAGGGGCGCAGGAACTGCAGATGCCGATGGTGCAGCCGGGCGAATTGTGGGAGAAGTCCGAACGCATGGAGAAATACGGACCGGAGCTGCTACGCTTTAAGGACCGACACGGGCACGAATCCTGTCTCGGGCCTACCCATGAAGAGGTGATTTGCGATTTGGTCAGTCGCGAACTGCGCTCCTACAAACAACTGCCTATGAACCTGTACCAGATTCAGAATAAATTCCGTGATGAAATCCGCCCCCGATTCGGGCTAATGCGTGGTCGCGAATTTATCATGAAAGATGCATATTCCTTCCATGCTGATGAAGACTGTCTGGCGGCGGAATATAAAAACATGTTTGATGCCTATTGCCGGATTTTTACGCGGTTCGGTTTGAAATTTCGCCCTGTTGAGGCCGATACCGGCTCCATCGGTGGCAGTGATTCGCACGAATTCCATGTGCTGGCTGAATCCGGCGAGGATCTGATTGCGCACTGTGGTGCTTGTGAATATGCCGCCAATGTGGAAAAAGCCGTATCGAATCGCCAAACAGTGATGGCCGAACAGGCAGAACTGAAAATGGTTGATACGCCGGCCGTGACCAGTGCAGAAGATGTGGCCGGTTTTCTCTCGGTGGATATTGCATTGCTGGTCAAAACCATGGTGTATCGCATTATAGGTGGAGAACATGATGGCATCATTGTAGCAGCCTGTGTGCGTGGTGATGATCAGGTGCAGGAAATTAAACTGGCCCATGCTGTTGGTGCGGATAGCGTTGAAATGGCAACAGATGCAGAAATTGCTTCTATTGGGGGTGTCACCGGTTTTGTCGGCCCGCAGAATTTGACATCCCGTATTTTGCTGGATCATAGTCTGAAGGGTGCAACAGGTCTGGCTGCCGGAGCCAATCATCAGGATGCACATGTGACCGGGCTGGATATCGCGCGAGATATTACATCAGTCGAATTTTTCGATTTGCGTCAAACCAGAACCGGCGATACGTGCGTTCATTGTGGCGGAGACATCGCGCTTTCGCGTGGTATTGAAGTGGGCCAGGTATTCGCACTCGGTACACGCTACACCGAACCGATGGAAGTGCTGTTCCAGGATCAGCAGGGTAAACGCAGTGTGGCCACCATGGGCTGCTATGGTATTGGCGTATCGCGCCTGATGGCGGCCATTGTGGAACAATGCAACGATGACGCTGGTATCAGTTGGCCGCTGACACTGGCTCCGTTTTCAGTGGGGTTGATCAGTATGGGTAAATCGGATGCAGTGCTGGAAGCATCGGAGACGATTTACAGTCAGTTGAAAGAGGCCGGAATTGATGTGTTGTGGGATGATCGCAAGGAACGCCCCGGTGTTAAATTCAAGGATTTTGAACTGATTGGGCTGCCGTTTCAGATCGTTATCGGTGATCGCGGTTTGAATGACGGCCAGGCGGAAGCGGGTTGGCGCAAGAATGAGAGACGATCTGTTCCGGTCGCAGATATCGTATCCGTTGTGTTGTCTGAACTACAGCCCGTGGAGATGGACAACTGAACGCCGACGAGTTACGGCGTCGTTTGGGAGATATTTCACCCAAATCCATTCTGGCCGGGGTGATGATCGCAGGATTCCTGTTGACCATCCCTGTCTGGCTGAGCAGGAATACGGAAGACAGGCAACATCTGGCTCAAACGGCTGTCAAACAGATTGTGGAAAAGAATGTCGGGCTACTTGATATTATGCCGGAAGAAAAGGAAGAGCTGCGCCAGATGCTGAAGCCGGAACCCGAACCTGAACAGGCCGACTTCGAGCAAATGGTATGGGTCAAGGATATTGTCTCAACCATTCGCCCATGGGTGGCCGACCTCAATGAGGCGGAGACAATTGCCCGCTGGGTCTATATTTACAGCAAGAAATCAAAACTGTCTCCCGAACTGATTCTGGGTGTCATTGCGGTAGAATCGCAGTTCGATCATTTCGCGGTAAGCAATGTCGGTGCGGTGGGCTTGATGCAGGTGATGCCGTTCTGGAAAAAGGAACTGGGCAAGCCGGATGACAACCTGCTCAGTATCGAAACCAATGTGCGCTACGGTTGTGCGATTCTCCGTCATTATGTGGATCGCTACAAGAGTGTGGAGCGCGCGCTGGCAGCCTACAACGGATCACTGGGGCGTAAAAAATATCCCAATAAAGTGTTTGCCAAAATGAAGAAGTTCAAGGCTGTGGATACCGGCATTTAATCGTTGTATGAAATTTTTTTGACAGATGTTTACCTGCTTGCCTGGATCAATACATCCCGGAACATTTTTTCAGTCAATCGCCGGGTTTGTGTGTTGTAGCGAGAGCAGTGATAGGAATCGAACAGTTTACGGCCATCGGGAAGCGTGTGTTCTGCAGCATGCCCGAATTTCAGGGTGGACAGTTTGAGTCCATAGGCACGCAGAACAGCGTCATGGGCAATTTTTCCCAGTGCCATCAGATTGCATGAAACAGGAAGCGTATCAATCTCGGACTTGAGGTATGGGTTACAGTTTCTGATTTCTGATGTTTCAGGCTTGTTCTGAGGTGGCAGGCATTTCACCGCATTGGTGATGCGTACACCATACAGTGCCAGACTATCACTGGCCTGTTCGGATACAGGTGCAGAGGAAAGCCCAAGGTCGAACAGGGTTTGATAGAGCAGAATACCGGCATAATCACCGGTGAACGGACGACCGGTTCGATTGGCCCCATGCATGCCGGGAGCAAGGCCGACAATCAGCAGTTTCGGTTTATCATCCCCGAATGCAGGGACAGGCGCGGCAAAATAATCGGGTCGCTCCGCCCTGATATTCTCAAGAAAGCCGGCAAGTCGGGGGCAGGTTGTGCAATCGGCTTTAAACATGTTGTTGGATCTGTTCTGCCAGAGCCCGCAGGGCACGGCCGCGATGGGACACCGATGCTTTTTCTTCAGGGGTGGCTTCGGCAAACGCTTTACCCAGTTCGGGGCAGAAAAACAGCGGGTCGTAGCCGAAACCGCTGCAACCGGCAGATTGAGTCAGAATTTCCCCGTATACTTTTCCTTCTGCCGTGAATGTCTGATCACTGTCCGGAACAGCCAGATGCAGGGCACAGCAGAAATAAGCGGAGCGATTGCTTTGCCCTTCCAGTTCGGTCAGAAGTTTGCGGTTATTATCGGCATCATTGGCATCCGGGCCGGCAAAGCGGGCCGACCAAACGCCGGGATCACCATCCAGTGCTTCAACGCAGAGGCCAGAATCATCCGCCAGTGCAGGTAATCCGTTAGCTGTAGCGAATGCTTCAGCTTTTTTTCGTGCATTGCCGACAAAGCTGTCAGCATCCTCGATGACATCGACAAACACGGTATTTTCCGGTGCCACGATTTCAATATCGAGGCTGCCGAGAATGGTGGCTATCTCGGCTCGTTTCTTCGGGTTATTGCTGGCAACGACCAGTTTCATGGATTTGATAGCAATCAGCCGGATGCAACAGCCTGTTTTTGTAACGCTGCCAGATCTGAGATGCCTTTGTCGGCCAGTACTTTCAGTTGCATGAACTGATTCCAGTGCAGTGGCTTATCTTCAGCGGTTGCCTGTACTTCCACGACACCGCCATCCGGAGTCATGACAAAATTGGCATCCATTTCGGCATCCGAATCTTCGGAATATTGCAGGTCGAGCAGGGCCTTTCCATCAACGAAACCACAGCTGACTGCAGCGACTTGTCCGATGACGGGATCATGTTCGAGTGTATCATCGGTAAGCAGTTTATTGACAGCAATGCGTAATGCTACCCACGAACCGGTAATGGCTGCGGTCCGGGTGCCACCATCAGCCTGCAATACATCGCAATCCAGACTGATAGAACGCGGCCCCAAAGTCTCGAGATCCACCACAGCACGCAGGGAGCGGCCGATCAGTCGCTGGATTTCAACCGTACGTCCGGTCTGTTTGCCCCGTGCCGCTTCACGACCGCCGCGCGTGTGGGTAGCGCGTGGCAGCATGCCATATTCGGCGGTTACCCAGCCTTTGTCAGTACCGCGCAGGAATGGCGGTTGCTTTTCTTCGACACTGGCCGTGCACAATACACGCGTATGTCCGAATGAAATCAGTGCCGAACCTTCGGCATAGCGGTTGAAATTTGTATCAATAGTCACGGGGCGGAGTGCATCCACCTGTCTGTCTTCACGCATGTCTAAATCCTTTGTTGTAGTAAAGGCCCGGTGCGTTATTTTTCCTGCAACCAAGCTTTTAACTGAGCTGCAGCTTTGCCACCGGAAGCAAGGCGGCCATCGCCGGCAATCAATGTGGGGGTGCCATGAATGTTAAGTTTTTTGGCAAGGGCGGTGATTTCATCAATCGGTGTATCGCAGGTTCCGGCTTTCGGATCGGCATTATTGACCATGATATCAGTTAACATTTTATGGCGATCCTTGCTGCACCAGATCGCTGTGGACCAGCGTTTGGCATGTTTGTGAAAACTGAGCGGATAGAGGAAACTATATACCTGAACGCCTTTCAATTTAGCCAGTTCATTTTCAAATTTACGGCAATACGGGCATTCCGGATCGGTAAAAATGGCCAGCTTCAGTTTACCATTTTTATCGCCTGAAACGACGGCTTTATCCAGAGGTAATATGTTCCAGTCAATGCGATTGAGTTCTTCCATACGCGCCTGAGTCAGATTTTTCTTTGCAACAGTATCGATCAGCTGGCCTCCCATGATGAAATGCTGACCATCTGCATCGGAATAAAAAATATTTCTGCCACTGCGTACTTCGTACAGACCGGGAACAGGGGTCGGTTGTACCGCATCGACGCGACCGTCACGCAATATGGGGGCAGCGTGGGCGCGGATGGATTCGATATCGGCCCTGTTTCCTTGTTCGTGACCTTCATGGGCAAAGGCATATGTGGCCATGAACATGGAAAAAACGAGTAGTAATGAACGCATGGAAACTCCTGATCAAAAGATGTCGCGTATCATGCTTGCAGTTTGTGAAACTGTGAAGAGGAAAGTTACAGCGAGGCTCGGGCAGAAAGCTATGATCAGCTACATGCTTGTGGAGGACGCGGTCTGATTCTGTTCTGGTTTCAGAAAGCCCAGCACGGTGTCCGAGAATGCTTTGTCTCCCCATGGCAGTGCTCCAATCTGGCGTGCAGCAATTTCACCGTCTGCGTTAACCACGAGCGTGGTAGGCAGGCCACGGGCGCCCAGAGCCATTGCCTGGGATGAGTCTGTCAACTGGGCAGGTAAATTAAAGTGATTACTGGTTAAGAATTTCCGGGCATCTTCCATGCTGTCATCCAGCGAAACGGGAATAATGGTGACATCAGGATGCTGTTGAAGCCAGGTGGTCAATAGCGGCATTTCATGCCGGCACGGGCCACACCATGATGCCCAAAAATGCACCAGCACCGCTTTGCCCTTATATTCAGCCAGCGAATGCGGCGCACCGCTATGATCGACCCATTGCAATTGTGCAGCCTGGGCGGGCACCCATGCCATGACTGTAAATGCCGTGGCTATGGCTAATCTGTTTATCCATCGAATCATGCGCTGTCGAATCATGAGACTCTCCTGATTTTTGGCCTTGGTCGCTGCTGGTGCAAATATCTTGCATTAAAGATGCAAATATTGAATGATGCGTCGGTGATGCATGTTATTCGTAAATTTACCGCCGCCATGATGGCCGTTTTGCTGTTGCTTGTCACTGCGATGCCAACCATGTCGGCGGCGGCATGCGCCATGCCCGGCATGGACAATGCGACTGAAAACATGCAAGTCGAACCGGCTACGCCGATCATCGACTGGCAGGATTGTTATATTGAATGCAGCTGTCGCATCAATAATCATATCGACGGCATGCCGCATCAACTGGCACCGCATGCATTGTCTATGGATAGCTACCATGTTGCATCGGCTATAAATCAGGCCATCACTATGGCCGAACCTGCATTTACATCAGAGCCGATGCCTTTTCCTGCGCCGCCTCCCCGCTCCACCTGATTTTCCCCAACGTTTAATTTGAACATCCGGCCTTCAGGCCGATTCACTTGCGCGTGCAGTGTCTGCATGCAGGGAAAATAAATGGAGGATTTAATGAAAAGAACCATACTATCTTTGACAATGGCAGCGATGGCCTGCATCTTACTGTCGCCCGTCAATGCGCATGCCTATATCGGCCTGTGCTGCGCCAAATGCGGCGGCAATATGCCGATGAACATTCTCGGTGGCGGCATACCGGAAACGCACGAATTCCGTTTCAAAATTCAACCGGCCTTTATGCGCATGCAGGGCTTGCGCAGCGGGGCATCCAATGTGGATGGCAACAGCCTGCTCGGGATGCCTGTCATGGGCGGCAAACCGACTGGAAAATTCATGGCCGTGCAGAAAAGCATGAATATGAGCATGCTTAATCTGGCCATGGGCTATTCATTCAGCGATGACTTTTTCGCCGGTATTATGCCGATGTATCAGGATACCCGCATGGATATGGCATTTAATTCCGTCATGACCATGATGACAAAACGTTCGGGTTACACCATGAAATCCAGTGGCATGGCCGATACCATGCTGATGACCAAATACAGGATTTATAGCGATGACCCGCTGATCCCGACCAGCGAGGCATCGTTGTTTGTCGGTGCCAGCCTGCCCAGCGGCTCGATCAATAAACGCAACACAACCCACCCGCTGGCCGTACGCCAAACCGAATTATTGCCCTACGGCATGCAACTGGGTTCCGGCACCGTCGATCCGATGCTGGGGCTGCTGTACCAGGGTTCATCGTCGCCGTGGTGGTGGGGACTTGATGGTGTTTATACCGGACGCTGGTATGACAACAGCCGCAATTACCGGCTGGGCGATGGCGTCAAGGTGGATGCCTATGTGATGAATCAGATCAGCTATAATTTCCTCTGGCAGGTGCAGGCGAATTTTGAATGGAAAGGGCATATTCGCGGTCAGGCCGATGAAGCGGCAAGCGGTTTTTCCGGTCATGCCGTACATGGCAACGCAGCCAGTCCATTCATGACGCCGCTGTGGAACCCGAACAATTACGGTGGTGTCAAAACGTCCATCACTGTAGGCCTACAATGGCAACCGGCACCACTGCATATTATCGACCTGACTGTAAAATTACCGGTGTATCAACGCCTGAACGGGGTGCAATTGAAAGATCAGTTCGGTGTGATGTTGACCTGGTATATGGAGATACCAACCAGCAAGAGTATTCGCGCACTGTCAAATCAACATTCGCCAGCAGATGCTGCACTTGGATTTTAGGGGGCTATGATGAGAGTTTTAATAACTGTTTTATGTCTGGTATTTACTTCACCTGCATGGGCAACGGAAATTCCGGACGCAGGTTCGGCATCGGCGCAACTGTTTGCACAGCGTTGCAGCATTTGCCACAGCCTGCCTCACCCCAAGCGATTGGATTGGCCACATTGGCGATCCATGCTGCATGTGATGAAGCAACGCATGGATGATAGGGATATGTCGATACTCGATGAGGAATGGCAACAGATTGCCGCTTATCTGAAGCATCATGCACGTTAGGCTGCTCTTGATGGTTGGTCTGCTGGTATCGGTCGGTGCTTTTGAAGCACCGGCCGAACCGGCTACAGCAGAACAGATGATGCTGAATTTTGGTGTGCAGCTGCCGAAGCAGAGAAAGCCGGCACCGGAATTTTCCTTGCAAAAGCTGGGGGGAGGAGAGGTTTCATTAGCGGATTTTCATGGCAAGGTGATATTGCTGCACTTCTGGGCGACATGGTGCGTGCCGTGCCGCCATGAGATACCGTTATTATATAGTATGGAACAGGGGCTGGATGCAGGTCTGTTTCGCATGATATATGTCAATGTTAATCGGGGAGACAGTGGCTCGGTACAGACATTTATCGATAAAGTGAGTCCGCAATTCCACACGCTTCTGGATCCGGATGGTTCAGTTCGTAATCGTTATGCTGTCAGGGGGTTGCCGACCACCTATCTGATCGGTAAGGATGGTAAAATTATCGGTCGCATTATTGGTGAGCGGGACTGGGCGTCAGCTGCAGCGCAACGCATGTTGGAGTCTCTGCTCGGGAGTGACAGATACGGCAGTAAAAAGGAGCGCAAATGAAAAGACTGTTCTCGATCATATTGTTGTGTCTGCTTTCACTGGCCGGCTGCGATAGCAGCCAAGAATCTGCACAGCAAGCAGACGCGATGAACCATGCCAGCCATATGCAATCCAAACAGATGCAGCCTCTGCAGACACTGTTGGGACAGGCACTGGTGATGGCTGCATATGGTGCAAACATGAAACTGGATGGTAATGCTCAGGGCCAGGATTTGCTGGTAGATGCAACTGGCTTGTTGCGGAGGGCTATGTCCGGCCCGGAAATGGCCATGATGCACAAGGGGGGAATAGGCATGTCTGCCTCGATGCACCAGGTTCATGATTTGGGTGATACGGCATTTGATCTGTTTGGCTTGATGATGGGTCTGAGTGCTGACGATACCAATGCTGTACAACTGCGAAAGGCCAATGAATTGCTGGCGATGGCAGCTTCCGGACATAATATGTTGTTACAGGCTGAGTCTGCCGGGGAGCTAAGACCCGTGATGCAAAAGCATGCTTGGAAATTACTGAATCAGGCTGAAGTAGCGCTGGCCGGAATAGAGGGATTGGGTGAGTATCACAAGCTGATCCTCCATTTATTACGTATGCATGGCATGAAAGATCACCATACACCTGCTAAAATCTGATATTTATCGATAGAGTAGGGCGAAACATGTGACTAGAACCTGTTCACATCAAGCACATAAAGTCACAGTATTGCCGGGTGATCAAGGCAGTGTATTGGATCATAGCAAAAACTTGGATAGTCGTTTCGGCTATTAATGTGAACACACCCTTACAGGAGAGGATTGTTGGCGTCATTTTTTTCAAGACTGAAAAATGGTTTGTCGCGTAGCCGGGATACGCTTGCTCAGTTGGTGCCGGGCGGGTCGGTGGATGCATTGTCCGAAGAGGAGTGGATTGATATTGAAGATGGCCTGATTATGGCTGATTGTGGTGGTGAGTTATCCGGCTCTTTGGTGCAAAAGGTACGTAAACATCGCGGCAGTTCGATTGAAGCATTAAAAATATCCATGCTTGGCATGATTCCTGAAACAATACCGGTGAATGAATCCAAATCCGGCCCGTTTGTTTTGCTGGTAGTGGGAGTCAACGGTACCGGAAAAACCACCACTATCGGTAAACTTGCCACGATGTTTCGCCAGCAGGGTAAATCAGTGCTGGTCGGGGCGGGTGATACGTTCCGTGCTGCTGCTGTCGAGCAGTTAGCTGTCTGGATAGAGCGCGCCGGTGCTGACTTGGTGCGACAGCATGAAGGGGCCGATCCGGCTGCTGTTGCTTTTGATACGGTGCAGCGGGGATTAGCCAGAAATTATGATGTGGTGATCGTCGATACTGCCGGTCGTGTGCAGACCGACCGTGGTTTGATGGATGAACTAGCCAAAGTACGCCGGGTTATTACCAAGGCTTATCCCGAAGCTCCGCATGAGGTGTGGCAGGTGGTCGATGGTGGTACCGGCCAGAATGCAGTTGTTCAGGTTGAAAAATTCCGTGAAGTAGCCGGCACCTCCGGCCTGATTGTGACCAAGCTCGATGGCTCCGGCAAAGGCGGCATCGTACTGCAATTGTCACACAAGTTCGGTCTGCCAATTCGTTATATCGGTGTCGGTGAAACACTGGAAGATTTGATGCCATTCAATGCGGAGGAGTTTATTGATTCCCTGCTCCCGGAGCATATCGGGTAATTGTTTAGGCCTGATCGTGAGTCGCTCTGCTTTCCTGATTTAGTCTCATTCGGCAGGTGACAATTAATCAATCCCCTCTTCAATTAATTTAATTCCACAGTTAGGGCAGTATTTCGGCTCTTTCAGTCCTAAATATAATTTCCCCAGATGTCCGTCACATGAAGGGCAGCGCCATACTTTCATGTTCACATATGCTGCCGATATGAAAACTACTACAAGTAGAATCATAGCTATCGCATTTGATACAAGGCCCTGGTACATAAAAATAATGGCGGTGCCAACAATTGCCCCCACAATAATAGCTAATCGGGTTATCTTTGCTCGACGAATCGCGAACTCCGTGGCGACTTTTTTTTCGCTAATGTTATTGTTGAATTGTCGAGCCATTTGAACTTTTCACCTAATCGCAAACATGATGATCGGAACGATCTTTATGTTGATCCATAATTGGTGCCTTTGACATCATTCCTTTCGTCATTTCACTGCATTTTTTCATTGCTTGCATGATGGGATCACTCGCTATTTTCTTCCCGAATGAAATGGCCTTTGCCTGTGCTTCCTCACGCTTTCCACTGGCACACAAGGATTTCACCTCAGCTTCAGACCGGGATGAACGTTGTTCAAGTGCTTTCAGTTTTGTCTGGTCAATATCTTGCATACAAGATTCCATTTTCTGCATATCTTTTTCATTCATACCTTGATGACTTTGTGCCAGGGCTACTATCGGCATTAGTAGCAACAGAATAAATACCGGTATTTTCATGAGTTATTCTCCTTAAGCTTATGATAGCTCGGTAGACAGAATACGTTGAATAAGACTGGTGCTGGAATGGCCCTCAATGAAGGGCATGACAATGACTTCGCCACCGCTCTGGCGGACTTCTGTTGCACCGACAATATCATTGGGTTGATAATCACCACCCTTGACTAGAATATCAGGCATCAGAGTAGTAATCAGGTTTAGCGGGGTGTCCTCTGCAAAAGGTACAACCAAATCGACAGCGCGCAGGGCTGCCAGCATGATGGCGCGGTCTTGTAATGGGTTGATTGGACGCGACTCTCCTTTCAATCGACGAATGGAATTATCGTCATTCAGGCCGATAATAAGAATATCACCAAGCTCTGCTGCTCTATCCAGATAATCAATATGGCCGGGATGCAGCAGGTCGAAACACCCGTTTGTAAAAACAATTCGGCGTCCTTCATTTTTCCACTGTCCGACTTGTTTTTTTGCTTGTTGCAGGGAAGTAGAGTATCTCACGAATGGCCGGATTTCATCAGGTCGATGACAGCAGTAACTCCCTGTGTTCCATGGGCTATGTCCTTGGCGCGCTGACGTTCAATAAGGTTTTCGACGACACCTTGTAAATAGACTTTGCCGTTTACTGTTTCAACATGAATGGTAAAGCCGGAAACCAGTTTATCATTCAGGAGTTTTCTTTTAATATCGGTTGTGATCCAGGAATCAGATACGAGCTCTTTTATTTTTGGTTCGCCGATTTTCAGTTTGTTATGCACTGAAACAATTCTGTCCATGCGTTTAATAATGTAAACGGCACGATCAATATGAGATTGGGTGGGCAGATACCCGGTTAAAGTAACCTGGCCGTGGATGACTTCAACGCTGATCCAGCGTGATGGCATGTTTTTTTCAGCGATGAGTCGCGTATCGATTTTAGATGCTATCGCAATATCATCAAATTGTTCACCTAGACTGCGTTCATCATGAACGCTGCTGGCAACGCTCGTAGTTCCAACGATAGCTGTTGCGAAACAGCCTGGCAGGGAAAGGGGGATAATGAAAAAAACAAACAGTCTAATTAGTGGCATGGGGTCTCCGGTATGGCGCTAATATGCGAAAGGCATGGTTTTAGTGGACATCATCACCCAATGATTCCAGCACAGCAGCAAAGAGCAAGGGGAGAAGTATTTCATCGGGGCCGGATAACCAGAATCCGGGCCTATCCGGCAGTGACAAGCGGCTGATCACATCAGTAATGGCGGTGGCGCTGGCGGCAGGATCAATGACAGCAGTGGTGACGGATTCAATTTTTTTACCCACATTACGGGCTGCATCGACTGCT
This sequence comes from uncultured Zetaproteobacteria bacterium, assembly GCA_964490955.1. Lineage (GTDB taxonomy): Bacteria > Pseudomonadota > Zetaproteobacteria > Mariprofundales > Mariprofundaceae > Mariprofundus. The sequence continues at coordinate 22,084 of CAZBEN010000009.1, forward strand.
TGTAACAGGACACGTGGCATCACTACGCTGGATGCAATATTGATGACTACGCCATGACTGGAAGCAGCCATCATGCTGGCCAGCAGCCGGAAATCGACCATGGCGGCAGTGCCCAGAGATTCGCCATGTGCAGCAGGATGAAAGCAGAATGCATCCGCACCGATGGCCGGATGAACAGAAACGGGGACGCCGTAGCGAAAAGCTGTGGCGACTACGGAGTGATCGAGGTGTTCCATATCTGACTCTTGCAAGTGCTTACCCACGCTTTTGCCGATACCCCAGTTTTCAAGTGTACCAAAATTGATGGCATCATTGATGAAACAGCCGGTTTCTTCAGTGATGCAATAATTGCCATTGCTTAGTTCACGTTCACGCGCTGTCACAGTTTGTCCGGAAATAGCAATTTCCACATCATGCTCCAGCGCAGCACCGGTTAGTGCCAAACCTGAAATGATTTTTTGCTCAATAAGACGGCAAATTACCGGCCCAAGACCGGAATCAAGCACATGGCCACCACAGGCAAGAACAATTGCATGTTTATTACGAAAGGCCTGAGTAATAGCATCGCGTAAACGAAACAGATCGCCAGCGCAGCCAAGATTGGGAAGGCTGCATAGGAAATTTTCAAAACCGCTGCCAGGCTGGAATGGCGCACCAAAATCCTTGCTGTCGCTGTCAACCTTGCAGTTGGCCAGGGGTACGGTTTTGAGCTTGCTGAAAGAAAGCGGTTTAATGGTCATTAGTGCCTCCAAACATATATTGATCGACCAGTGCGCATAGAATATGCAGACAGGTGATGTGCATTTCCTGAATACGGGGCGTGGACGGGTGTGAAATATTGAGGTGCAACTTTACATGTGCATCGCGACCCAGAGCGCCACCATCTTTACCCGTCAGGGCAATGATTTGCATGCCGGCGGCAGCGGCGGCAGCGGCGGCGGCTACTACGTTTGCTGAATCGCCGCTGGTGGAAATAGCCAGTAACAGATCGCCTGGCTGCCCCAAAGCTTCAACCTGTCTGGAAAATACTTGTGCAAAGGAAAAGTCATTGGCGATACTGGTAATGACCGATGCATCATGGGTTAACGCTACAGCGGCCATGCCGGGCCGGTTGATTTCAAAACGATTGACCAGTTCTGCTGCGAAATGCTGGGCATCGGCTGCCGAACCACCATTACCGCAGGCCAATATTTTACCGCCGTTTCTCAGGCAGGTGACGATGGCACTGGCTGCATCCTGCAGTGGTTCAGCCAGCTGTTTCATGCACTGTCGGCGCAGTTCAATGCCTTCGATAAATGCCTGCTCAATCAAAGGATACGGATTCTGCTGACTGCTGTTCACCTGATAATATCCTCCATGTGTTCAATGCGTGGAGGTATCCACGCCGGTAAGCCTACTCTAGGGGTCAGGATGATTAAATCAAAGCGGCATTGACAGTTGCCGTGGTTCGTATGCCGGCTCAACCATGTTTCAGCTGCCGATCGCAGGCGGGTGCATTTATCCGGATGCATGGCCAGCAGGCTTGATTCACGCGACTGATGCGCTTTGACTTCAACAAAAACAATCAGATCATCGCGTTGGGCGACAATATCAAGTTCGCCGCGTCCAAGCCGTATATTTCGTTCCAGTATAGTATATCCCCGGTATTGCAGATAGCGGGCCGCGCGATCTTCTCCCAGTTGGCCCTGTTTTGTACTCACTCAACTGTGCTCATAAAGTTGCATTCACGAACGGCTTGTAATCAGCGAATAGACTCGCGATTTGTTGATGCCCAGTGCGTGGGCAACTGCTTTGGCACGTGCTGACGGGGGTAATGCCTGCATGGATGGCTCGGCCAGGCAGTCTGCAATTTGCTGGTCGGTAAGTTCAACGGTTTCGTCGCTGGCCGGTCCGATCAACAATACGATTTCACCACGCGGGGGAGATTGTTCGAAATGAGTTATCAATTCATCGGCGTGTCCCCGGACAAACTCTTCATGTAATTTGGTCAGTTCCCGAGCTACGACAAGCTCCCGTTCAGGCTGGATGCATGGTTGCAAGACCTGCAATGTGGTCAACAGCCGACGCGGGGATTCAAGCAGTATGACAGTTTCATCTGCGCCGGCAATGCGATTTAATTCTGTCTGCCGCGCTTTACCACTGCGGGGTAGAAATCCGGCAAAACGAAAATGATCGGTTGGCAGGCCGGCGGCACACAGGGCTGTTAATACACTGCTGCAACCGGGAATCGGAACGATGTTGATGGCTTTAGCATTGAGATCGCGTACCAGTCGATAGCCGGGGTCGGAAATCAGAGGTGTGCCGGCGTCGGATATCAGTGCCACATCTTCTCCACCTTCAAGCCGTGCGATCAGGCTTTGGATCATGGCCTCTTCATTGTGTTCGTGAACGGCAACCATAGGCGTTTTGATGCCGTAATGTTGCAACAGTTTACGACTGTTTCTTGTATCTTCGGCAGCAATCACATGAACTGATTTCAGCGTTTCAACGGCGCGATAAGTCATATCGGCAAGATTGCCAATGGGGGTGGCGACGACGAACAGTTGGCCGTAAGCGGATAGATGTTTAGGCTGCGAATCCATGTTGTGGATACATTATCTTTCTCGCTGGCCGGCTGCAATGCTGGCGGCAACTTTTTCATTGCTGCTGCTCAGCGCCTGCCAGCCTAAAATGACATCGGAAACGATTGTAAAGCCTGCTACATCTCACATGGCAGAGGAATTTAGGGGAGCTGCCGAAATACAAAGTATCATGACCCAATCCCGGGCTGGCGGGGATATCGGTATTTTGATGCGTGAACTGGATCGTTTGGCAAAAGATGGTGCCGCCCCGATTCGTGAGGAAGCAACATTTCGCAAGGCTCAATTGATGCTCGAAGCCAACCTTCAGGGTGCTGCCGAAGTTGCTAAATCTGCGATTCAGACATATCCGCAGCATGCACTGGTTCCGTATGCCCATTTCTGGATAGCCAGGTGGTGGCTGGAACAGGATGAGAGCGGGCGAGCCCTGGATCAGATGCAGTTATCACTGCGGCATCCCCGGCTGACACGTGAATTAGTGGATAAGATCCTGAGTCTGGGTGCCGAACTTGCACAGAAATCCGGCGAACGTGAGGCGGTTGGATGGTTACTGGCGGCGGCTGAAGTCGATCAGGCAGGGCGGAACAACTGGTTGAGACTGGCAGCCCGACGCGCATCATTGGAAACAGTAGAGCAATTGATGCTTGATAAGGGCATGTCGCCAAATATTTTGCCTGAGTTTGCGCTTTATGCCGGCCGGGCGCGCCTCATGAGTGGAAATATGGAGGAAATTGGCAGGATTGTGGAACTGTTGTCTACAGTCATGCCGGATGCTCCGGAAATCGACCAGCTTCAATCCTGGGCATCAGGAGAAATCAGGGCGGCGAAAATTGGTGTAATGCTGCCATTGAGTGGCAAGTATGCTCGTTACGGACAGCAGGCCTTACGTGGTATCCGTATCGCTTTGGCCGGGCTGGAATACGGTGAGTACATTACGCTGCGCATTGAAGATACAGGCTCAGATCCCGTAGCTGCAATCGAAGCTTACCGGCAACTGACGGATGAATCTGTCCAAATCATCATCGGCCCGCTGTTAGCGGAAACGACTGAAGCGCTGGTACCTTATCTTAAGTCCTCTATTCCTGTGATTAGTCTGACCGGTAGAATGGATCTGGCGCATCGTTCGGATGCTCTGTTTATTCATACCTTGTCGCCTTTGGCGCAGGTGAATGTCATGGCCGATTATGCATGGCAGCATGAAGCTGAACGAATAGTGGTGATTTCTGATGCCGGTGAAAAACAGACTGAAGCAGATATGTTTGTCTCTGCTTTTGAGTCGTTAGGCGGTGAAGTGGTGCAGACTGTGCAACTGGAGTCCGGCGTGATTGATTACCGTGACCGTTTGCGCCAGTTGCGTTTTGAGACGGATGATGATGTTGTACTGGCTGAGCTGGATGAGGATCTGAATGTATTTCTGCCTGAAATGGATATGGAAATACGCATGCCAGTAAACTTTGACGCGATATATCTGGCTCTAAATGGTAAACAGGTTGCTTTGCTGGCGGGTCAGATGGCCTATGCCGATATTTCCGGATTGCCTGTTTATGGTAGTAGTCGCTGGCAGGATGGTCATTTGCTGGATGATCGTGGCCGTTATCTTTCTCATGCCCGTTTTGCTTCATCGGGCAGTGCCGGGAACGACAGTGATAATCGATCCATACGCCGTTTTCAGTTTATTTACAGGGAAACCTGGGGCAGCAACAAGACAACCGGCCTTATGCGTTTGGCTTATGATACCATGCGTGTCGCGACTGTAATAACCAGCCGTCTGGGCCTGAAGGCAAGTGCAATTATTGATGCGCTACAGAGCCCGGAAGGGTTTCCAGCCATGACTGGCCATGTGCGCTTCGATCATGACGGTGTGGGACAGAAGCAACTGGATATTTTCAGCATCAAAAAGGGAATGGTCGTCCCGGCAGGTTAAGCAGCTTTCACTCTATTGTTCGCAGCTCTTCAATGAAAACTGAGTGTTGATAGATCCCAGAAATTTTATTTGTGTCTTTATGGTTGTGATCTACGCGAGCTTGTCGTCTGCAATATGATAATTCGGATCTTCCTTAATATTGACCTCGACCAGTTCGGCGGCAGTAGTCAGCAGCTTTTTGCACTCGGGACTCAGGTGTGTCAGGTGCAGGTTTTTTCCGGCCTTTTTGTAGCGTTCGGCCAAATTGTCAATGGCTTCGATGGCTGAATGATCGGCCAGACGTGACATGGCGCAATCAATGTAGACCTCATCGGGATCATTTTCAGGGTTGAACAATTCACTAAAACGGTGCGCCGAGGCGAAAAACAACGGGCCGTGTATCCGGTGTATCCTGGACCCATCGGCTCGATCTTCAGTAATCAGATAGATGTGGCGGGCCTGTTTCCAGGCGAATACCAGAGCCGTGGCAATGACACCGATAATCACGGCGGTGGCAAGATCGGTAAACACGGTGACGACTGCCACCAGAATACCGACAAATGAGTCTTCGCGCGGAATCTTTTTCAGCAAATTAAAACTGCCCCATTCGAACGTACCGATCACCACCATAAACATCAGGCCGACCAGTGCAGCAACCGGCACCATGGCAATCAGGCCGGAAGTGAACATAATGAATATCAGGAGGAACAGGGCGGCGGCAATACCGGATAGATTGCGCAGGCCACCGGAAGATACATTGATCATGGTCTGACCGATCATGGCACATCCGCCCATGCCGCCAAAGAAACCGTTGATGGTATTGGCCAGTCCTTGCCCGATGGAGACCCGGTTGCCCTGACCGCGCGTGCCGGTCATTTCATCGACTACACTCATGGTCAGTAGTGATTCGATCAGGCCGACGCCGGCTAGAATGAAAGCGTAGGGAAGGATAATCTCAATTGTTTCAAGGTTGAACGGCACAGCTGGAATGTGGAAAGTCGGGAAACCACCACTGATATCTGCAATGTCACCAACCGCTTTGGTATCCAGTCCGCCAAAAATAACAATCAGACTGATGGTGATAATAGCCGCCAGACCGGCTGGAATGGCACGGGTGATTTTGGGCAGAAAAAACATGATGGCCATGGTCAATGCGACCAGCCCAAGCATGGTGAGCATTGGTCCGCCACTGAGCCAGTGCATGGCACCGTCAGGCCCCTCAGTTTTGAACTGCTCCATCTGGGCAAGAAAAATCACGATCGCCAGACCATTCACAAAACCGAGCATAACCGGATAAGGTACCATGCGAATGTATTTGCCGAATTTAGCTGCACCGAACATCATTTGAATGATTCCGGTCAGAACAATGGTGATGAACAGATATTCCACTCCGTGCTGCGCAACCAGAGCTACCATGACCACAGCCATCGAACCTGTTGCACCGGAAATCATGCCTGGGCGTCCACCGGCCAGTGATGTAACCAGCCCCATCAAAAAGGCACCATACAATCCGACCAATGGATTGACACCGGCGACAAAGGCAAAAGCGACGGCTTCAGGCACCAGTGCGAAGGCCACCGTCAAACCCGAAAGTATATCATCCTTGGCCTTGGCCGCGTGATCATAATATAGCTGAAACATGGGGGCTCCTGTGTGCGCATTGGGGCGCGGCACTCTATGGATGGGAAGTTTTAGTGCAAGACAAGCGGCTGTTTTTCCGTCTGAACTGGAACAAAAAAACGGGCTGCCGAAGCAGCCCGTTTTAGTGATAGCATAAGGCTGTCAGATTTTAATTCTGAACACGCAGTTCAACACGGCGATTCTTGGCCCTGCCTTCTTTAGTGCCATTACTGGCAACAGGTTGAGATTCTCCGTAGCCCTTTGAGGTTAGGCGGGTGGCATCAATGCCATGCGCAACAAGATAATCCATTACACTTGCAGCCCTGCGTTCGGATAGTGACTGATTGTATCCATCCGAACCACTGCTGTCGGTATGCGCTGCTACTTCAACATGAATACTGGCGCGACGTTTCAGTGTAGCGACTGCCTTGTCCAGTGTGGCAACAGAGGCAGATCTGAGTTCGGCACTGTCATGGTTGAAATAAACACCTTCCAGTTTGATGATTTCAGGCTTGCATGAGACTTTTGATTTTTCGAGTGCTTGTTTGGCTTTGTCTTCAGCAGTGGCAGCAAGCTCGGCGTTTTCATCAGGGTGGTAGTCATCTTCACTGAACTCATGAGCAGCCCAGTATAGAGAGGCAACGGCTTGAGCCTGCAGTTTAGGTGCGCATTTTTCAGCACCGGCTGCTTTGGAAGCTGCTATGGCAGCACGTGCACTGGACAACTCATCAATATTTATATCAGGAGTAACGGCGGCACAGGCAGTTAAAGACAAGGCGGCAGCAAATATAATAATACGATTCATCATTTTGCACCCCCAGCCTTAGCGGCATGCTTTTCAGCCATATTGATAAATGCTCTGGCAGTATTTACATCGTGTTGCCATTTTTCGGTTTCTGCAATACTGGCCAGTTCCCGTGCCAGATGGGCATGATAACTGTTGTTTCCCTCAAGCTGTGCAGTCAATGCCACCGAGCGGTCTTCAATACTCGAAGCACTGGCAGGCATGGAAAGTGCAAATAGTGTAAATAAAAACAATATCATTCTCATAGAATTTTCCTCCTCCTTGGAATAGGTGGCTATTATAGCAGAATATTTGAGCTTTGTAACAATTTGATTTGATAGAAAACCGATATATGCCAGAGCATTGAGATAGAATAAAAAATGACTCAATAGCGTGTGAAGTTCAATTCGTTTGTTTAATATGGTTTTGTGAAACGGGCACCGAAACCCTTAAATCAGATGTTGCAGCATCTCCAGTTCGTGCAACAATGCCTTGCGTCTGAGTAGCAGGTTCAAGCGACTCCCTCCATGTTTGTGCCATAAGTGGGCAGCGTGCAAGCCGGACATCAGCAGCGCCCGCACACGTTGGGTATTGCCGGTCTGGCTTAAATATTCCGTCTTTCCGTGCACAATGATGCGTGGTTTCATGGTACTGATGGTTTCACCATACAGACCAGCAATGGCTGCAATTACATTGTTGTGCATACTATCGCCGAAATATTGTTTCTGATGCGTGATGCGTTGCATGCCCTCGGCCAGTTTATGACACATGGGAGTGTTTTTCGCGAGTCGTCGTTCAAGTGTCATCAGACCGGCACTGTATATCATCAGCGCTTTCGATTGTGGTAGATTGCTACCCTTTAAAAGCCCGGTGCAAATCCGCAAGCCCGTAGTTAAACCGGAAGTGCCGCCATATAGCTGTGATATGTCATGCTCATTTGTCTGGGGCACGGGAAACATGCTTTCCATCAGTACTTTGCAGTCCTCGGCATCCATTGCCCCTTTGCGGGCAATGCAGTCAACCAGATAGACTGCCTGTGTCAGGGCTGCAAGCGCTATGGTACGTTGGGCCAGTGTTGTCGTGTGGGAAGACATGCGGCTATGCTGGAGATATGAATGGAGATGCTCAAGTGATGAAAGAAATGCGGAAGGTGGCAGCACAATGTTTGCTGATGCACGATGTTGATGAAAAAATCGCCGGGGTTCGTACGCTGGCTCGCCAATGGGCCAATCAGGAAATTGACTTGGACAATGCTGCAGCAATAACAAATATCGATCAGCCGGGCAGGCCGGAACAACCACGGCTGGTCAGAGCCAATAAAATGCCCAGGCGTGGTTTTGGTACTGTGTCAGGGCGGGCGATCATGATGCATGCTATTGCACACATTGAATTCAATGCCATCAATCTGGCGCTGGATGCGGTCTGTCGTTTCACCAATATGCCGGAGGCCTATTACAGCGACTGGCTACAGGTGGCTGCCGAGGAGGCTTATCATTTTGAACTGATTCGTGCGCATTTGCGTTACTTGGGCGCGGATTACGGTGACTATGAAGCGCATGGCGGTTTGTGGGAAATGTGTGAAAAAACAGCGCATGATAGTTTAGTTCGAATGGCCTTGGTGCCAAGGGTGCTGGAGGCACGCGGACTTGATGTAACGCCGGGTATTCAGAAAAAACTGGCGCAGGCAGGGGATGATAATGCTGTCAGTATTCTTGATATTATATTGCGGGATGAAATCGGCCATGTTGCTATCGGTAACCGCTGGTTTCGTTACTGTTGTGAAAAACGGGGAATGGAACCGGTTGTCACATTCACAGAACTGCTGGCTGAATATTATCCGAAAGGTTTAATGGGGCCATATAATATGGTGGCGCGTGAACAGGCAGGCTTTTCAAAGCGGGAAATGGACCTGTTGATGCGGGCACCCGCATCATGAGACCCGTCGGAGACTCTATTTCTTCCGTTGAAAATTGAGTATGCGAACGGTATTGCCCGGGAAGATAAGTTGCAGCGTTTTTTTATCTTTGCTGATGACAACATGAACAGGCCCGTTCCAGCGATCACCTACGCCAAAACCAATCTGATCATCCTTGATGACTTCCATTTGCGATAACAGGCGAACAGGCGGATGCTCATCCGGCATGGTCAATTTAATCGTTTCATCGGCATAAAAGTGAATGGTGGTTTTGCCATCATCCTGCTGCCAAATACCTGCCAACTGAGAGATTTTATCGGCAGGGACAGGATTGTCAGTTGCCATGCAGGCAGCGAGTGAGAACAGCAGGCCTAAAGCCATGAGTCGGGCGAATGAGCGTGCTGGATTCATGACTGATGCCTTTTGAGTTTCAGTTGATGGCCGGAAATCGTCATGCGTTCCTTATCTACGCCTTTATAGATTGTCAGCGTCTCTGAAATAGTACCTTTCTCGAATTGCAGCAGAAAACCGTACAGGTAAAAGTCACCTCGAAAACGAGGGTCGTTATGCTGGAAGGTTGGCTTGATGTTTTTCAGCGCTCCCAACGGCTGGACGAGTGTGGTCAGTTTCTGTTTCCAGCTGTTCTTCGGGTGCATTTTGTAGAACTGTTCATCATACAGTGGCATGACCGCATCCCAGACGCCCGTTTGAAATCCTTTATGAACTATAGTGACGATCTGTCCGGCCTCATCCCCTTGATTGGCTTCGGTCAGACAGCCTGCGAGCAGGGCGAGCAGCAGGGGAAATAATAATATCCTGGTAAAAAAACGTTTCATGTCACCTCCGACAGGAGCCAATGGTAGAAGGTCGCTTTCTCTTGGCAAGTTCAACTGTTTTGGTTACTTCTTTTCATAAGATGTAAACCATAGTATGGTTTGGTCATTCAAATTGATTATAGCC
>CAZBEN010000010.1:0-28550 GCA_964490955.1 uncultured Zetaproteobacteria bacterium
ATTCGAGGCAGGTGTTGCAGTTGTCGAGGCGGACGACGGCCATGGCGCCGCATTTATCGCATTGGTTGCCTTTGGCGATGCCGTCGGCACCCAGTTTTTCTTCGGCTTCGCGGCGTTTGGCTTCCAGTTCGGGTGTGTTGAGCTGGCCTTCCATCATACCGATGGAGACCAGATGCTGCTGGATCACTTCGCCGATTTCGGCGACGATGGACGGCATGTATTTACCACCGCGTTTGTAGTAACCGCCGCGAGGGTCGAATACGGCTTTCAGCTCTTCGACCAGGAATGTGACATCGCCGCCCTTGCGGAAGACGGCGGAGGTGATGCGGGTCAGTGCCACAATCCACATGAAATGTTCCATATTCTTGGAGTTGATGAAGATTTCGAATGGGCGGCGATGTTCTTCCGGCGTGCCGACATTCATCACCACGTCATTGATGGTGATATACATGGCATGATCGCTCATCGGTGTTTTGATCTTGTAGGTGCTGCCTTCAAGAATATCATCGCGTTCCAGCAGGGGAGCGATGGCCGTGACCTTCTGATCTTCCTGTTTGGCCTCATCTTCCGGCTTTTTCACCTCGTAAGCGGTGATCTTTTTGTTAATTTGAATGCTCATTGTTTACCTCCATGCATGGCCAGAATGGTTTGCATCTGCACATGCCCGAAATAGTGCAGCGAGTTCGCATGGTTGCCTTTCATGCCCGGACGCTGCAGCCGGTGATTGTGGGTGCTCTCAAATCCATTTGATAACACAGGAGAACCAGCCAATACCCACAGATTTATCGGCGGGAACCTGAGTTCCGGCCATTCAATGTGTTTCGTCGCAGATGAGACAGGAAATGCAGAGCCATTGAACTGATTCATATCTCCTCCTTATCCTGCGGCGCTTGCGACATACGATGTGTCGCCAAAATGGATGATGACTATCATCTATTTTGTGAGGTGAAGTAAAACCACGCTTTTACTTCACCGTTAAAGGGTAAGGGCATGGATACCCGCATCCCGTATCCACTTAAAACTTTCCGTAATAACCTTCTTTCAAGGCATCGAAGAGGTTGGCGGCACTATGTGTTTCACCATCGTATTCGACTTCTTCATTGCCTTTGGCTTCCACCACCGTGCCGTCATCCAGAGTGAATTTATACGTGGTATTGGCCAAATCCTCTTCCTTGACCAGCACGCCCTGGAATGCCTCCGGATTAAAGCGGAAGGTGGTACAGCCTTTCAGACCCTGTTCATAGGCATAGAGGTAGATGTTCTTGAAATCCTCGTAGGGGAAATCGGTCGGTACATTGGCCGTTTTGGAAATCGATGAATCAACCCAGAGCTGTGCAGCAGCCTGAATATCGACATGCTGTTTCGGTGTGACTTCATCGGCGCTGATAAAATAATCCGGTAGCCGGGTGGCTTCATCCTTCGAAAACGGCATGGCATCGGCATTGATCAGTTCACGATAGGCCAGCAGTTCGTAGGAGAACACATCCACCTTTTCCTTGGTTTTTCTGCCTTCGCGGATGATGTTGCGTGCATAGTGATGGGCGAAGCTGGGCTCAATGCCGTTGGATGCATTGTTGGCCAGAGAAAGCGAAATCGTGCCGGTTGGCGCAATTGAGGAGTGATGTGTAAATCGGCATCCCTTTTCGATCAGCGCTTCAATCAGCGCCTTGTCTTCCTCGTTGCCCGTGGCAAGGAATTTCTGCATATATTTCGAATACTTGCCCCACAGGACTTTACCGCTGAGCCGGTCGCCAACCTGAATACCATCAGTTGCCATTTCCGGGCGTTTGGCCATCATTTCCGCTGTCACTTCGTAGTTTTTTTCCAGTGCAGGCGCCACACCCTTTTCTTCAGCCAGTTCGAGCCCGGCGACAAAGCCGGTGCGGGCCATTTCGTAGGCGACTTTTTCAGTGAACTCGAGTGATTCAGTCGTGCCATATGGCGTACGAAGCATGGTCAGTGTTGAACCCAGACCCAGAAAGCCCATGCCGTGCCGGCGTTTGGAGACAATCTCATCACGCTGTTTGGACAGCGGCAGGCCGTTGATATCCACCACATTATCCAACATACGGGTGAAAACAGAGATCACTTCACGGTAGGCATCCCAGTCGAAATAAGCCTCTTCGGTGAATGCCTGACGTACGAATTTGGTCAGATTGACGCTGCCCAGCAAGCAAGCGCCGTAGGGCGGCAGCGGCTGCTCACCGCACGGGTTGGTGGCACGCACATCTTCACAGAACCAGTTGTTGTTCATTTCATTCACTTCATCAATCAGGATGAAACCGGGTTCGGCATAATCGTAGGTAGATGCCATGATCACATCCCACAAACGCTGTGCTTTCATGGTTTTGTACACCTTGCAGCCCACCAGTCCACGATCATCCTTGACGGCGGATTTTGGCGGATTGGCCACATGTTTGAATACGATACGTGTATCCGGATCATCGATTTCCGTCTGGCTGGCCGGGAATACCAGATCCCAGTCGGCATCATGTTTCACTGCTTCCATGAAATCGCGTGTGATCAGGCAGGACAGATTGAACTGGCGCAGACGACCGTCTTCACGTTTGGCCCGAATAAAATCCATAATGTCCGGATGCGAAATATCGAATGTGCCCATCTGGGCACCGCGCCGGCCACCGGCTGAGGATACAGTGAAACACATTTTATCGTAGATATCCATGAACGACAGCGGGCCGGAGGTGTAGGCACCGGCACCGGACACATAGGCGCCTTTCGGACGCAGGGTGGAGAATTCATACCCGATGCCGCAGCCAGCTTTCAGCGTCAGGCCGGCTTCGTGTACCATGGACAGAATACCGTCCATCGAATCGGGAACGGTGCCGGAAACAGTGCAGTTGATGGTGGAGGTGGCTGGCTTGTGCGCCTGTGCACCGGCATTGGACATGATGCGACCGGCAGGGATGGCGCCGTTGGCCAGCGCCCAGACGAAACGGTTATGCCAGAATTCACGTTTGTCCTCATCTTCAACCTCGGCTAGCGCAAGGGCGACACGGTCATAGGTGCCCTGAATGTTCGTATCCACGGCTTCACCGTGTTTATCTTTCAGACGATATTTTTTATCCCAGATATCTTCCGATGCCGGTTGAAAGCCGATCTCGGCAGTGGCCTCACTTTCAGTTTTTTCAACAGATGCAATATTTACGGCATGCGTGTGTGCGTTCATGCAGCTCTCCCTGGATGTGTCGTAATCCCTCGTGATTCAGAAATCCCGGCGGCTAGTTTAGGCACTATATCTTGGGTGTCAAGCATTCGAAAGACACTACAGTTAGTGCCTTATCGCACACAATCTATTCACGGTTTATCCACAGAATATTCACCGGCAGGGGCTGAATTCAGTGGATATTCAAGCTTTGTTTGGAGAGGGAGCTCTGGCCTGATACGATGCGCAACCCATGAGTGACTCAAACCATAAAACAAGTACGGATAACGACTCACAGACTGATTCATCCACCCGGCCGTCCTCGACGCATTTCGGTTATGAGACAGTGAGCGGAAGCGAAAAAGTGCAGCGCGTGATGGGTGTATTCTCATCCGTTGCCAGCCAGTACGATTTGATGAACGATCTGATGAGCGGTGGCATGCACCGTTTGTGGAAACGTAAGATGATTGCCGCGGCAGCCATCGGTGCGGGCAGCCGGGTGCTGGATGTGGCGGCGGGCTCCGGCGATATCGCCATTGGTCTGGCAGGCAAGATGGGACCATCAGGCAGGGTGATTCTGACTGATCTCAACGGCCCGATGCTGGCCGAGGGCGCGAGGCGGGTCATCGATGCGGGCTTGTTACCCGGCCGGGCCGACTGCGTTCAATCGGATGGTACGAGACTCGCTTTTGCCGATAACAGTTTCGATTGCGTGACGATTGCCTTTGGTATCCGCAACTTCCTCGATATCGAAGCCGGGCTGGCCGAATTTTACCGCGTGCTCAAGCCGGGCGGTCAGTTCATGTGTCTGGAGTTTTCGCGACCCGTAGTGCCGGGTCTGGATGTTGCCTATGATGCGTTCTCTTTTAATGTCATTCCATTGATCGGTGAAAAAGTGACGGGCGATCGCGATTCCTATCAGTATCTGGTTGAATCCATTCGTCGGTTTCCTGATCAGGGGCGCTTCGAAAAACTGATGCGTGGTGCCGGTTTTGAGCTGGTCAAACACGAGAATATGAGCGGCGGCATTGTCGCCCTGCACCGGGGTTATAAGGTTTGATTTATCTTTCTTTTTCTAACCGCAGAGTACGCAGAGTTTCGCGGAGTAAACCTGAAAAGAGTTTTTTTTCTGAAGCGCTGAAAGCTCCTGTTCGTGCAATGCAGTTGTGCCATATCATATTGAAAGCATTTGTTGCCTTACTCTGTGAAACTCTGCGTACTCTGCGGTGCAGTTTTATTCCTGGTCCGGTCACAGGAAGTGCTCGATGAGTGTCATGTTTTTGCCATTGCGGTTGATTCCGGTGCCGGTGCAATGTGTGGTGATGAGCACGGTTCTCGAACTGGTGTTTTCGCGCGATGAATCGCTGAAGCCGTATCTGAACGATCTGGAAGGGCGTGTGTTCCGTATCCATGTACGGGATACCAATGCCATTATGTTTCTCGGGTTTTCGCGAGGCAAGGCCTGGGTGCACTCCAGCTATCAGGGCGAGGTGGATGTACGCCTGAATGCCACCACGGCCGGTTTTGCCCGCATGTGTTTCGGCCATGAGGATCCGGATGATCTGGTTTTCCAGCAGGTCTTGAAATTATCCGGCGATTCCGACGCCATGTTGCGTTTCAAGAAACTGTTTGCCGCAGCTGATCTGGACTGGGAACGCGAATTGCGTTCTGCATTCGGCGATTTTTTCGGTTCAAGGGTGGCACGGGCAGCGCATGCACTGGTTGAGGCCGAGCAGAAGCTGGCCGATTCTTCCCGTCAGGCCGTAAGCAACAGCTTGCGGGATATGGATATTCCGGATGGCGAGCGTTTGCAGGCATGGCAGGCCGGGGTTGAGCACTTTGCCCATCAGATTTCCCGGACCAAGGGAAAGGTGACCCGCCTGGAACATAAACTGGATCATTACCTATCCGGGCAGGTGGAACAATAGTATATGGGCATGTTATGAGATTGCCTGCCAATATCCGCCGAAATTTACGCCTGATGCGTATCGGCCATATTCTGGCTACACATGGTCTGGCGGCACTGGCTGTGCGGATGCGGTTGTTTTATCCCTATGTCTGGCTGGTACAATTGTTTCGCGGCGATGAATTACCCAAGGATTTGGGTCCGCAAATCAGACTGGTTCTGGAACAGCTTGGACCGACCTTTATCAAGTTCGGCCAGATGCTTTCCACCCGTGTGGATCTGTTGCCGATGGATGTCGCCCTGGAACTCAAAAAGCTGCAGGACGATGTACCGCCGGAACCGTTCGACCGGGTACGAAAGGTTCTGGAGCGCAGTTTCAAAAAACCGTTGACCGGCGAAGATGGCGTTTTTGACTCGTTTGACGAACAGCCGATAGCAGCGGCTTCCATTGCGCAGGTACATTTTGCCGAGTTGAAAGATGGCAGGCGTGTAGCGGTCAAGGTGCGACGCGATCATATCAGTAAAACCATTGAATCGGATCTGGCTATTCTCAAGCTGCTGGCATCGCTGTTTGACCGCTATTTCAGTGAATATCGTCGTTTAAAAGCCCCGCGCGTCATCGAGGAGTTCGCCACCACGATTCGTGGCGAACTGAATTTGCGCGCCGAAGCCGCCCATGCCAGTCGTTTTGCCGAAAACTTTGTCGAACTGGAAGGTGTGCGCGTGCCGGATGTGTTATGGGAATATACCCATCACGAGGTGCTGACCACCGAGCGGATTTCAGGCCTTCCCATCGATGAAAGACAGGCACTGGAAGCTGCCGGGCACGATTGCCTGAAGCTGTGCGAACGGGCAGCGATACTGTTCTTCCACATGGTGTTCGTGGATGGATATTTCCATGCCGATATGCATCCGGGCAATATATTTGTGGCTGAGAATGGTGATATCGTACTGGTGGACTTCGGCATTGTTGGCCGGCTCGATATCAAGTCGCGACGTTACATCGGTGAAATGCTGGTGGCCTTTCTGAAAGAAGATTATCGCCGCTCTGCCGAAGTGCATGTAGAAGCAGGTTATGTGCCGGCCGATACCGATATCTCTGCCTTTGAAGATGCCTTGCGGGAAATTGCCGTGCCGATTTTCAATCGTCCGTTGGCCGATATTTCCATTGCAGAGCTGTTGCTGAGTATGTTTGCAGTTACCGAACGCTTCAAAATGGAAACACAGCCTGAGTTGCTGCTGTTGCAGAAAACCATGGTAGTGATCGAGGGTGTGGCCAGAGAACTGGCCGATCAGGTTAATATCTGGATGCTGGCACGGCCGCTGATCAGTTCCTGGGTGACACGCCATATGGGGCCGGTAGGCAAAGCCGAAGCAATCGCCGAGGAATTACGCGATCAGTTGCGCGACTGGATGCGCCTGCCTGAAAAAATCGATGGCGTGCTGTCTCGTATAGAAGAGGGCAATGTCAGCTTTTATTCAGAGCCATCCCGTCTGCCGGTTGTCATCGGCGCCATGCTGACAGCCTCAGGCGGTGCATGGCTGGCCTGGTCGGTGGCACATCAGGCATCAACCCCGATCATGATATTGGCCGCACTGCTGACAGGGTTCGGTTTTATACTTACCCTGTCCAGGACTTAGGGAAACTCCGACTTTTTCAGAGCATCCTCAGGCAGTTTCAGCAGGCTGTCCCGAGCTAGAATTTATCAGGAGGTTCAGAGCCGGATTCGGACTGAACCGGATGATTTGTCGGCGCATGTGGTTCATTTTCGGGGGCAACCGATTCATTTTTACCACCGAAGAAAACACGTAATTTCCTGAATACGGTTTTGATACCGCGCCACAGTTTCGGCAACAGCCAGATCATCAGCAGAATAAACAGAATCATAAAGACAACAAACAGGGTTGGATGATGCAGTGCCGCCCACAGGCCTCCGAATACTGCAATATCCTCTGAAATTGATGCTGTCCAGTTGGAAAATGGCTCCGGGGACGTATTGATCAGGGCCCGGGAGCCGGCTTTGGTGACATGCGTTGTGGCAGCCAGCCCGCCACCCATAATGCCTGCGGCAAGTGCCAGCGCGGGTGTCACATCGCCTACCGCACCGGCAGCAAGCATAGCTCCGGCCGGAATACGCACAAACGTGTGCAACACATCCCAGGTTGAGTCAACACCGGGGATTTTATCGGCAACAAACTCGACCACATACATGGCCCCGGCAGCGAACAGTACCATCGGATCGGTCAGAATCTCCAGACCGGGCGGCAGATCGATATTGCCGGTCACGCCCATCATGCCCAGCATCAGAATAGCAGCATACAAATTGATGCCGCTGGCCCAGGCCGCGCCCATGGTCAGCGCAAGAATTGATGTGATTTGATCCAGTTGATCCATAGTTACTCCTGAGGGCAGGCTGAGTTCTTCAAAGTGTCTCTAATCAAATTCGAAACCTATCATCTCCGCAATCAGGCAAGGCTGCAACCCTGAATTGTCCGCAAACAGTGCAAAGTTTGCGCCGGACTGGTATGAATCAGGCTGGCTCAATCAATGAATGATTCAAACCACTCGGCACATCATATCCCATGACCTCAAACAACGTGGCTGCCAGATGTGACAGACCCGGAGCACCGTCCTGTGGTTGTCGCAATGTGTAGCTTCCGTCATAGGCCGGGTCAAACAGGATGCAGGGTACAGGGTTGGTTGAGTGTTTGGTCGAGGGTTCGCTGCCGCCATCTTTTGCGATGGCTAACATTTCTTCCGCATTGCCGTGATCTGCAGTAATCAGGGCATATCCACCCGTTTTTTCCAATGCCTCAACGATGCATCCTACGGCAGTGTCGACAGCTTCAATGGCTTTAATCGCAGGTGCAATTTGTCCGCAATGGCCTACCATATCGGCATTGGCAAAATTGATCAGGCCAAATCCATATTGTCCGCTTTCAATTAATTCGACGGCTTTATTAGCAATTTCGACAGCTTTCATCTGCGGTGCAGCAGCGAAGGATATGCCTTTATCAGAAGGAATGAGGATATAATCCTCCATCGTATCATCCAGCGGTTTGCGATAGCCGCCATTAAAAAAGAAAGTGACATGCGGATATTTCTGCGTTTCAGTCAGACGGAACTGTTTGACGCCCAACTCAAGAATGCGTTTTCCGAAAGGATTTTCCACCTTGGTTGGCCCCATCAGTTGCAGGGCTGGCAGATTTCTGTCCTCGTCGTATACCATCATGCCCGCATAGGTAATATCCGGACGTTTGCCGCGATCAAACCCGTTGAACTCATCCAGTTCAAAGGCCTCGGTGATTTCAATGGCGCGATCACCTCTGAAATTCATCATGACTACAGCATCGCCATCGGCAATTACACCGACAGGGTTGTCCTCACTATCAACAATAACAAAGCCCGGCATATCCTGATCGACCAGGCCCGGTTGTACCGATCTGAAATGTTCGATGGCAGCAAGCATGGACGGGAATCGATACTCTCCCTTGCCGTGTACCATCAAATGCCAGCCTTCAGCTACCTTGGCCCAGTTGTGATCACGATCCATGACAATGGCTTCGCGACCGCCACCCGAAGCGAAAGCGTATTCAAAACCTTCGTGGCTGTTGATAAAGGTAAAATCCTCTTCCAGTTCAAACACATATTTTTGTGCGGTCTGAATGCCGACATCGCGTCCGTCGAGCAGTGCATGAACACGCAGTTTTTTGATGCCGGATTCAAAGGCAAAATCGATCAGTGCCCGGAAATGGCTTAAATGCGAATGGATATTACCATCGGAGAGCAAGCCGATCAGATGCAGCGTTCCATTTTTTTCGACAGCCTGTTTTACCTGCTGTAATGCTTCGGACTGGTAAAATGAACCGTCCGCGATGGCATTGTTGATACGCGTGGGCCCCTGTTCCAGAACCATGCCGGCTCCCATAGTCAGATGCCCTACTTCAGAACCGCCCATATCCTTTTCCGACGGTAGCCCGACATTGTGCCCGTGTGTGAGCAGGCGGGTGTGTGCATAGTTCTTCCACAACCGATCCACGTTAGGGGTATGCGCCTGCGCAATGGCATCCGCTTCTCCGCCGGAACCCAGACCCCATCCATCCATTACAATCAGTAACACTGGCCGGGAGCGCTCAGCTGCGGGCGGGAAATATCTATTTGCAGTCATCTGTTCACCTGTTTCATCAAATCTCGGAATGTTCTGAAAAACTCAGGGTATCCATGCGACCCGCACACGGGTTGCCAAAATCAAACACTTACGCATTTGATTTTATGAGTGCCCCTGCTTTGTCAGCCGCCCGTGCGGGGTATCCGGGTCGGACATCAGTGCGAAGCATAGCATTTCAGCAGCCGCGAAGCATACGGCCTCTGAGACTATCGGCAATCATGCATGGTTGGCGTAAATAAAAACCATGACTTGCCGACCAGTCGTGTTGGCGGCATCCTCATTGGCGATGTTTCCCGAGACCGCTACTCCGACCACAACATTTATCGTTGCCGTCATCATTGCCACGGCTGCGCAAATGGTGGCCAGCCGGTTTCGTTTTCCTCCCATTTTACTGTGGTTGCTGGCCGGTATGTCGCTGGGGCCGTTCGGGCTTCATATCCTGCATGTCGAGACGATTCAACCGGCATTGCATGCGCTGATTGAGCTGGGTTTGGCCATTATCCTGTTTGAAGGTGGTCTCAACCTGAATCTGAAAGCCCTTCGTGAAAACGGATGGGTTGTCGGCAGGCTGGTGATGTTCGGGCCGCTGTTAACGATGCTGATTGGAGGCGCGGCAGCGCACTTTATTCTTGGCATGGACTGGCTTCTGGCACTGTTGTTCGGGGCGCTGGTCTCTGTTGGCGGACCAACCGTTATCCTGCCGATTGTTCGACAAATGCGGCTGGGCCGGCATGTCAGTCACGTATTGACAGCCGAAGCCATGCTGATTGACGTGATCGGTGCTATTCTGGCTATTGTGCTTTTGCAGGTGGCCCTGACACTGAATATGAATGCTGCAGTTATTGCACAGGATATTCTTTATAAACTGGTCGTTGGTGCTGTGCTGGGTATAGCCGGAGGGCGCATGCTGGCATGGTTGTTGACCAGTCTTTGGGCCAAGGATTTTGAAATTCGAACCGTGCTGACGCTGACAAGCGCCTGGGGCATGTTTTTACTGGCCGACTCGGTCAGTTCGCAGGCAGGGCTGCTAACCATGCTGATGATGGGGGCAGTGTTGCAGCGCATGGAGGTGCACGATATCCAGCGTCTGAAACATTTTAAAGGCAGTTTGTCGATGCTGCTGATTTCGGTGCTGTTTGTACTGCTGGCTGCCAATATGGATTTATCGGTCATGTATTCTTATCTGTGGCAGGGTATGTTGTTGTTTGCCATTCTGGCTGTTGCGGTACGGCCTTTGATTGTATTTCTGTCCACCTGCGGTAGCAGGTTATCAATCCGCGAAAGCCTGTATCTGGCAGGCATGGCACCACGCGGAGTGGTAGCGGCAGGTATCACTTCCCTGTTTGTGCTTATTCTGCAGGAAAACGGTTATCCCCAGAGTGAGATGCTGATGGCCATGGTGTACATCATTATTATCGTATCCGTGCTTGGCTACAGTCTATTGGCCGGACCGTTTAAACGATTGTTATCCATTGAGGGTGGAGATGAACGCTCGGTACTGATTATCGGTGGCGGACAGATTGGTGCGGAAGTTGGCCGGGCGCTGGGTGAAGATCGCGAAGTCAGATTTCTGGATCTTAATTCCGAAGTGATCAGTAGTCTGAAACACTCAGGTTATGATGCTGTTTGCGGCAATGCGCTGGATCCATTGTACTGGGAAATTATCCATGCTGAAGAAATCGGCTGTACCCTGATTATGACCGGATCATCGGATCATAACCTGTTAATAGCACGGCTGGCGCATGAAAATTTCCACATTCCGGAAATCTACGTCACCCTGCAGGAGCAGGATGAGGAGAAACATGCCAGCATGATTCACCAGTTGCAGGCAAAACGGCTGTTTGCCAAGCCGTATAAATTTACTTACTGGAACGATCAGGCTTACCGTAAACGTCTGATCTATGAATCATTGTATATCAAGCCGGACTCCCCGCTTATCGGTTACCGCATGGCGGATGTGCGCATTCAGCATGGTGTGCAGCCGATCACTATGATTCGCGAAGGGCTGACACTGGTACCACATGATGATCTCGTCCTGGCCATGAATGATGAAATCAAGATGCTCATGCGACCCGAGCGTGTTCAGGAAGGCCAACCCCTGATTCTGCCGCCGACATCTCCTGCAGCCACGCAATAGTACCGCTGTTGTTGAACAGGCCCACTTAAAAGATGCAGTATCGCACCCGTTTTGCGCCCAGCCCGACCGGGCTATTGCATGTTGGCAATGCATACTCAGCGCTCAGATGCCAGGCGTGGTCTGAAAAACATAATGCCGAATTACTACTACGTATTGAAGATATCGATCATACCCGATGCCGTTCTGAATTTGCCGATGCGATTATTGAAGATTTGCGCTGGCTGGGGTTGAGCTGGCAGCCTCAGGTCAGGTTTCAGAGTCGGCATTTGCAGGATTATCAGCAGGCTATCCACTCACTCAGAGGGATGGGGTTCATTTACCCGTGTTTCTGCACCCGAAAACAGATTCAGCAGGAAATCATGCGGATGTCTTCAGCCCCGCATGCCGAAGATATTATTCCGGTATATCCTGGCATATGCAGAGATATACCCGCGGGCGAACAACATAATCGCATGCAACACGAACCATTTGCCTGGCGCTTGAATATCGACAAGGCCATGGCGCTTGTTGGAGAAGATATAAGCTGGCGGGATGGATCGGGAGTCGAGCATGCAGCCAATATTGATCATGACATTATCATTGGCCGCAAGGATATCGATTTCAGTTATCATCTTGCTGTGGTTGTTGATGATGCCTTGCAGAACACCAGTCATATAATTCGCGGTCAGGATTTGGAGGATAGCACCGGCATTCATCGCCTGTTACAAAAGCTGCTCGGATTACCTGAACCTGTATATCATCACCACCCGCTGCTGTGTGATCAGGCCGGTACTCGACTGGCCAAACGAAATGGTGCTACAACACTGAAAAGTTTGCGACAGATGGGTGTCGATGCGTTCAAATTACGTAATTTTTTAACTGGTATGGACGCGTTGTACTGGCCTTTTGAGGAAGGGGATGAGCGAGAAATACTGAACATGCTTGGCAAGGCCCGATGATCTGCCATCATTCGCCCTGATTTCATAGAGGCAATGGTGATGTAATTTGACAACAATTCTTGATTTGATCGGTAACACGCCCATGGCACAAATTCAGCATATAACCAGCCATCTGCCTGAAAATATCCATATTCATGCCAAGCTGGAGCGCTTTAACCCCGGTGGTTCGGTCAAGGACCGACCGGCACTATGGATGATCCGTGATGGTTTGAAGAAGGGCTTGCTGCGTCCGGATAAAGTGATTCTTGATTCGACCAGTGGCAATACCGGCATCGCGCTGGCTATGATTGGTGCGAGCATGGGGTTTCGCGTACAACTGGTGATGCCGGGCAATGTTTCCGATGAACGCAAACGCATTTGCCGCGCATTCGGGGCAGAATTGATCTTTTCCGACCCGCTGGAAGGTTCGGATGGTGCAATCATCAAGGCGCGCGAGATTTTTGAGGATAATTCACAACGTTATTTCAAGCCGGATCAATATAATAACCCGGCTAACCCCCTGGCTCATGAAGAATCTACCGGCCCGGAAATCTGGCGCGATAGCGATGGCAAGGTGAGCCATTTTATTGCTTCGCTGGGCACATCAGGCACACTGGTGGGAACTGGCCGGTTCCTGAAAAAAATGAATCCGGATATCCGTATCATTGCTGCTGAACCGGATTCGCCATTTCATGGTATTGAAGGTCTGAAACATATTGAATCGAGCATTGTACCGGGTATTTATGACCCCTCGGTCTATGATGAAAAGATCGGTATTGATACCGATGAAGCATATCGATTTACCCAACGGCTGGCTTCAGAAGAGGGTATTCTCTCCGGTCAGTCCTGCGGGTGCGCGCTGGCGGCAGCATTGAAGGTAGCAGAGGCCCTGGCTGAATCCGGCGAGTCCGGTGAAATTGTGGCGATTTTCCCCGATGGCGGTGAAAAATATCTGACTACGCCGGTATTCGCCGGTAGTGATCGGGTCAGCTATGCCGAGGGGATTTAATCCAGTATAAACGTGTTTTGAAAATTCGGAACATCCGTGCGATCCATTGGTGTTATATATATATGAATAACCAAGTGCTTCCGTGCAGGCTATGGGCGGTCTGCCACAATTCATCAGGATAGATGAATTGGACGACAACGCCACTTTTGCCTGAGCGGGCTGATTTTTGCCGGGATGGCAATAAATCAGCATCTCCTTAGCTGTTACTCACAATGGATTCGAGACGGGTCAGTGCTAGAAGCAGTCGTAAGCGCCGGGATTCATGACTCGCCGATGTATCGTCCATTTGTTGTCGGTATTTTTCCATGGCGGGCCAAAAAGAATGCTGTTTCCATAACTGTTCGGCAATGTGCTCAAACTGTTGTCCGGAGCTGTGTAGCAAGCTTGCAATGGCACGATTCTGCAACATCGTCAGCCGATGTAACCACTCCCGCCTGAGCATATGAGCATCATCTTCGGCCCACTCAGGCGAACGTAGCGGCTGTTCCATTTCGTCAATGGGTAACTCTTTTAAACAAACGCGGCTGGCATTCAGGCAACGGCCCAGATTCATATTCATCGAGGATGCCAGATGCACGGCGCAGGCCGATTGCGCCAGCTGTGGCATCAGGGCCATATGGCGGATATGATCATCAGCCAGCCCTGATGCGGCAAGCATTTGATCTGGTGAACATGCAGCTTGTTGGCGGAATTTGAGCAAGCCCTGTTGATGTCGGGATACCCATGCCATATCCAACTTTTCGACAGGGCACAGGCGCAGCAGATTTTCGGCAAACAGCATTTGATATTCCTGTAACTCGTGCAACAAGCGGCCGGCCAGCGCCATATCTTTCACATCCAGCCAAATAGCCTCTCTTAAAGGTGTAACATCCAGTAGCGCCTCGGCAATCAGCAGCGCTTCAACAATATGGCTGGTGGATGCATCCAGCAGCGTTTCCAGATGATGGACGGCACACAGCCCCAGATGGTTGACAACGTGATTCACGACTTGCGTATGGGTAATCTCGTCGGCCAGCGGGTGTTCGGAAAAATGATTGCGGAAACGGCGCGGCAACGCGGCAGGGAAATAGCTTTGTAACATCGACTGGCTGAAGGCGCTGATACGGTAAAATGCCTCACCGGATAATTTAGCATGGATGCGGTTCTTTTCCTGTCCGAGCAGAATCGAAAGCTGGGGTCGCAGATGCAAAAGTGCATTATTGTCTATGTCCGGGGCAACGGCGTTGTCCAGCCAGCCCTGGTTGGCCAGTCCATCGCGCAGCCGGTGTAAACGCGGAGGGTGCACCTCCGCATCAATGGCCGCCAGTGTCAGGGAGCGTGATTGTAGCAGGTTGTCGGTCAAACACTGCTCGGTGACGGCATCGGTTAATTGTTGCAGTTGTCGATTGCGTCGATTCCCTGTCAAGTTAATCGCTGGCACGGCACACAAAATCTTGAGATTTACTTCGTGGTCAGACATATCCACACCGGCAGAATTATCCATGGCATCTGTATTGATCAGGCCGCCGGCTGCAGCATATTCAATGCGTGCCAGCTGGGTGAGGCCAAGGTTGCCGCCTTCGCAGGCCACGCGGCATTGCAGGGCACTGGCATCGATACGTACTGCATTATTAGCAGGGTCGCGTACATTGTTATGTGTTTCAGTGCTTGCCTTGATATAAGTGCCGATGCCGCCGTTATATAGCAGGTCAACGGGAGCGGCAAGGATGGCTCGAATCAATGCTTCGCCGGAAAGCGCCTTATCACGAGTTCCGAGAACTTTGCGAACTGTGGAGGACAATGCGATCTGTTTGGTGCTACGCTCGAAAATGCCACCTCCCTTGCTGATACAGTCCTGATTATACTCGTCCCAGCCTTTGACTGCGGCAAACAACCGCTGCCGTTCAGTAAATGCTTTGGCAGTGTCGGGTTTCGGGTCCAGAAAAATATGGCGGTGGTTGAACGCCGCAACCAGCTTGAGGTTCGGGTTTAATAGCATACCGTTACCGAATACATCGCCGCCCATATCGCCAATGGCAACGCATGAAATCGGATCGGTATAAGCATCGATACCCAGCTTGGCAAACAGGTGGGCAGCGCATACCCATGCGCCGCGGGCGGTAATGCCGACCACCTTGTGGTCATAGCCGTGTTTACCGCCACTGGCGAAGGCATCGTCCAGCCAGAAATTTGCGGCACGCGATTCTTCATTGGCATCATCGGAGAAGCGAGCTGTGCCCTTGTCGGCGGCAACCACAAAATATGGGTCACCGACATCTTGCGGCGCAATGGCCATGCCTTCCGGCGGGATGATTTTGCCGTTTTTCATATTATCGGTGAGCGTTAGCAATGTGCGGATAAACTGATGATATTGCTGTAATACAAAATCGGGATCGCTACCTCCACGTACGACAAAACCTCCTTTTGAGCCAATCGGCACAATCTGTCCATTCTTGATGGTTTGCGTACTCATCAGTTCCAGTACTTCGGTGCGAAAATCGGCCGGCCTGTCGGAATAACGCAGCCCACCGCGGGCAATCGGTCCGGCTCGCAGATGCACACCTTCGACATGCACACCATGTACAAAAATTTCGCGATAGGGCTTCGGGTGCGGTGCATAAGTCAGCTGCTGCGGATCAATTTTGATGCCGACAGGTGAACCGGTATCGCGAATAAAGGCATTGGTACGTAATGAGGCTTCAGTCAGTTCGGCCAAGGCGCGGAACCAGCGGTCATCGGTCAGTGAGGCCACGCCTTGCATGGCCTGATGGAAAGCTTCACGTGAATCGTTAGGATTATTTTCCGGCATGGCCGGCAGATGACGGGAGGCAAACATGTTATGCAGACGTGCCGACACGGATGCGTGGCGCAGCATCATGTCTGTCAACGGCAGCTTTGCAGCGTCAGGCATCAGTTGAATCAGATGATTGCGCAAGGTGATCAGGATAGCGATGGCATCAATATCCAGTCCGGCGCGAATCAGCAGCGCATTGACCGGGTCATGGTCGGCTTCGCCGTTGAGCACCAGCGCCAGCGCGCGTCTTAGGCGGGTATCATCTTCGCTATTCAGATGGCGGGAGGAACGGCAGGTCAGGGATGAAATATGTATGCAGCGACAGCCGCTTTGCGGCGACGTCGTACATTCCGGATCTTTGCCGAAGGGAACAACGGCTTCCTGGACCGGATCGAGGTCAAAGGCGCGAATAATATCGACCAGTGTGCCAAGTGATGGTTGTTGCAGAGAATAGATGCGCAATTCAATTTCATGGCCGGGTTTTTCCCGAGGTGTGATATGTACACAACTACGTCTGTTGGCCAACACGCGACGCCGCATCTGAATATCACCCGTGAACTGGGCCGGCGGGAATAATTCCTGGTATAGCGGCGGTATAGACTCCAGCTCTTTCAGCGTGTCGGGGATATCGAAAAGATCAGAATGTTTCAGTACTTCGGTTTTGGCAATATCTTTCCAGAATACAATGCATTGTCGAATCAGATTATGCAGTTTTTCAGAGCTGATATCCGGTTTTTTCTCATCGATTCCGATAAGAATAATGCGGTGCGGGCCAATGCCGAATGATTCATGCCCGTGTGTGTTCAGGCCGGCATCATGCAGTGATGCCAGCATACGTTGTAGTACTGTCGGGCCGTAGCGCTTGGCTGTCATGGCGATCATCAGGGTATCCAGGTCACCTTCCTGCGAAGGTAATATAGTGGCAACCAGTTGCATCGGATCGGCCAGATCAATAATAGCTTTCAGTGGCTCCAGCCAGTCGGAAGGATTGGTGGTTAACAGAATGCGCTTGGGCATACGGTCGAACAGGGTACGAATCTCTCGGCGGTAAAAAGCGGAATGTTGCAATAGCGGATCGCCGGCCAGTTTGCGCCAGCTTGAAGCCATGATAGGTAAATAACTGGCATTGGCAAAACGTGCGCTGCGCGAACAATGGCCGATAAGCAGCGCGGTTTCCATGTTGCCATCCGGGCCTGTCCAACAGATTTGTACCACTTCTAGATTAGCGGCGCTGTATAGATCATGTTGCGCGGCTGCCAGATTGACCCATATCAAACCCGGAGTCTGCGTCGAAACGCAGTATTGCAAGTCGTCCAGCAGGTTGGGAATCACTCGATTGAGAACACGTTTATTGCGCAACAACCCAAGTCGTGCGTCACCGTGCTGCATACCGAAAAAGAGATAGTGATTGTCGTTCATCCAATCGAGCAGTGCAGCAGCATCCGGCTTCTCGGGCATCAGGCGCGCAATGTACTGGCCAATTGACTGGCGCATGCGGGGGAAATCACTGACCGAGAGATCGACAGACTGCAAGATAGCCTGAATATCCATTCGTGTCGGTTCCGGATCGGGTAATAGCGTGGCCGAGATATGCAGAGCGATAAACATAAAATTATCTTCATCGTGAACATCGGGATTGCGTAATTCGAGTTCGCAGCCATCAGGGCCGCAAGCCATTCTGGCCACCATCGTCTGCTGGCCGATGGGCTGGATGCCCTGACGCAGCAAGTAGCCTTTGATAGCATCAAGATAAAAAGCCTGATCGGGGCAGCGAATGGTGAAAATATGCCGATGCAGATTACCGTGGCTGAGGGTGCGGGCATGCATATCCACACGCTTGCTTTTGCCTTTGGGAAGCAGGGTGAGAAAATCCTGTACCAGCGCGGCCATCAGGCGTGGCTGTACTGAATCCATACGGTGCTGACGACGCGCCTGATCGAGCAGTGTGATGAGCTGATGTCGCAAATGTCGCATGGCTACAGTTTAGCGCCCGACAGTGGGCCATGTCGAATAAAACTGTTGGCAAGTATGTTTGTTTGACGCAAAGGCTCTTCTGCGTTTGCATAAGGGAACCATGGACGAGACTATTAAAGGGCACAGGGAACGGCTGAGAAACCGTTTTTCTGCGCACGGATTTGACGGGTTTCACGATTATGAAGTTCTGGAGTTGCTGCTTACCTATGCGATTCCGCGTATTGATGTGAAACCGATTGCCAAGCGTTTGTTGAACACTTTCGGTACGCTGGCCGGTGTGTTTGATGCAACAGCTGCGGAACTTTCCCAAACCAGAGGCGTGGGTGAGAAAGGGGCGGTTTTCCTAAGCCTTATCCGGCAGGTCGAAATTCGTTACCTGGCTTCCGGCCTGCCCGGAAAGAAGGTGTTTGATCGACCGGAAAAGGTAAAGGCGCATTTGAGGATGCTGCTGCAGGGGCGGGGCATGGAGTGTTTCGGCGCTGTATTTACCGATCAGCAACATCGGCATGTGGCGACCCAGATTTTATTTGAAGGCACGGTGGACCGTACTGCGATCTATCCACGCAACCTGATGAAACGGGCGCTTGAACTGGATGCCAAGGGGCTGATTCTGTTCCATAATCACCCCGGTGGTACGGCCCGGGCCAGTCAGGAAGATATCGATTTGACCCGCCGCATGGCCGAGGCATGTTCACCGCTGGAAATTAAAATTCTCGATCATTTTCTGCTTGCCGGGACCGAAGTGCTCTCGTTCAAGGAGAAGGGTTGGTTCTAGGAGCCTGCCGGACTTATGGGAATCTACTGTGGGGGAAGGGTAGTACCAAAATCTCTGACTACCATGCTCCTTATAATCAGCTGTTATTGATCCGCTCTCTCGCTTGCGTACTATGTGCGGTCCCTAGGCTCGAAAGGGTAAGGGCTGTTCAGGCAGTTGAATTTATCTGGGGCCAGTTCACATAAAATCCATACGTAGCGACTCGGCTGGATTTTATGTGAACTGGCTCTAGTCTGCACAACCTATGAGAATAATTGACGTGTTTAATGGTGATGCCGATGGCATTTGTGCACTGCACCAGTTGCGGCTGGCTGAGCCGGGTGATGCCGAGCTTATAACCGGCGTAAAGCGCGATATATCATTGTTAAGGCGAGTTAATGCTGCAGCCTGTGATAAGGTGACGGTACTGGATGTTTCGCTGGACAAAAATCGTGATCATCTGGTTCGATTGCTTGAGGCCGGTGCATCTGTTCAATATTTTGATCATCATTTTGCCGGCGGGATTCCTGTATCAGTCAATCTGAATGCGTACATTGATACATCTGCCGATACTTGTACCAGCCTGCTGGTGAACGATTATCTGAATGGTTCATACTTGCCGTGGGCGGTGGTGGCTGCATTCGGGGATAATTTGTTCGATGCCGCTTGTGCGGCGGCGGTTCCTTTGGGCTTGTCTGATGCTGAATTGCAGCAGCTTGAACATCTGGGAACGCTGATTAATTATAATGGTTATGGGGTGACACTGGATGATCTCTATTTCGCACCTGATATTCTGTACCGGGAGGTTCAACCGTATGCAGACCCGTTTCAGTTCATAGCGAAGTCGCCGGTCTATCGTACACTGGCTGACGGGTTTGCTTCAGATATTGAGCAGGCGCGGGAGTTGGCTGCGAAAATCCATACAGAATCCATCAAGGTGCTATTGTTGCCGGATGCGGCATGGACGCGTCGTGTATCAGGCGTGTTTGGCAATGAACTGGCACGCGGTGCACCCGATCGGGCGCATGCCCTGATAACGATACTGCCGGAGGGCAATTATCGGGTGAGCGTACGAGCTCCACTGAACAATAAAACCGGTGCGGATGAGCTTTGTATGCAGTTTCCGTCTGGCGGTGGGCGTAAAGCCGCAGCCGGCATCAATGCCTTGCCGGCAGATATGTTCGATCATTTTATAGACGCATTCAGGCATATGTATGAGCGCTGATTGTTCAGTTATTGCGGGCATTCATGCCATTAAACACGCACTGGATGCCGGTGACCCGATTGATGAGTTACTGATAGAAAAGGGCAGGCGGCATCCACGAATCAATGAGTTGATTCATCTGGCCAAAAAATCCGGTGTTCGTTTTTCCTTTGTACCAAGGCAGGCCTTGATTCGTTTAGCTGAAAGCGTGCCGCATCAGGGTGTGGTGGCGAAAATAGCAACAGCGGGTGAGATGCAGCGGGTCTCTTTTGAAGGCTGGTTGAAGGGGCTGGATATGGATCGGTCACCACTTGTATTGCTGCTGGATCAGGTGACAGATCCACATAATCTGGGTGCGTGCGTGCGTACGGCAGAAGCAACCGGTTGCGCGGCTGTTATTGTTCCGAAGGATCATGCTGCCGACTTGCACTCGCCGGTAGTGGCAAAATCAGCTTGTGGCGCACTGGCACGATTGCCGGTGTTGCAGGTGACTAATTTAAAACGCTGTATCGAACAGTTACAGCGGCAAGGCTTCTGGGCTGTCGGGCTGGCCGGGGAGGCGGATGCTTCAATTTATGATGCAAACCTGTCAGGGGCAACGGCTGTGGTAATGGGATCGGAAGGTAAGGGGATGAGGCGGCTGGTGCGGGAGACCTGCGATCAGTTAATCAAGATTCCCATGCCGGGTTTGGTCGAGTCTTTAAATGTATCGGTGGCGACCGGTGTGGCGCTGTTTGAAATTAACAGGCAGCGCGATGCAGGGTGAGAGGTCAGGCGGCAACTTTTTCAGTAGTTTCGGGTTTTGAAATCCGGATAAACTTTTGACTGCAATACTGACATTGGCCAGAACCGGTTTTCAGGCTGATATACACTAACGGATGCTGCCCGTTGTCGGAACAGGAAACGATATCTTCTGTTGCCTTGATGGTGTCGTTACGCATTGGTGTTTGCCCCCATGGCTGATCTATAGCCCTATGAAAAAAGCGGACGAATTGTGTCGGGGAAGCTTTTAATGTCAAGGTTCGGATGGCAATGACGACGAGGAGTGAATAATGAATGGAACCGACAGAGTGCTGATTGAAGGGCTTGAAGTGCGCACCGTGATTGGTATTTACGACTGGGAACGTGAAATCCGGCAGACCGTGCGCCTGGATATGGAGATGGCATGGGATATAACCAGGGCGGCACAAACAGACAGCATTGAAGATACGCTGGATTATAAAGCTGTATCCAAGCGGTTGATTGCCTTTGTTGAGTCTTCCAGCTTTGGTTTGATCGAGTCGCTGGCTGAGCATTGTGCTGATATTGTACTTCATGAGTTCGGTGTGCCCTGGCTGCGGTTGAAGATGTCCAAGCCCGGTGCGGTGCGAGGAAGTGAGAATGTCGCGGTGCTGATTGAAAGGGGTAGTCATGGCTGACGTGCTGGTTGGCATGGGTTCCAACATCGAGCCTGAAGGTAATTTATTGCGGGCAGCAGCAGCACTGCGCGCCGAGTTCGATCATGTGAGTTTTTCATCTGTCTACCGCTCGCCTGCAGTCGGTATGGAAGGCGATGATTTTCTCAATGCCTGCTGCTTGTTCGATTCGACGCTTGATCAGGCAGAGGTACGCCAGCGCATGAAGGCTCTGGAAGATGAGCAGGGGCGAGACCGATCTAGCGGCTCATGGAAACCGCGCACGATTGATCTGGATATGTTGATGTATGATGGCGAGCTGATGGATGAAGAGTTGTATCGGTATGCTCACGCGTTTGTGCCAGCCTCTGAACTGGTGGAAATAAGGAAGTCAGGGGCATGTGTAGGCCAATTAACCCCAGTTGCTTTGCGCTTGTAAAATAGCTTGATAACCCTACAATTCAGCAACCGCTGTGTGTACATCAGGCAACGGTCAGATAATCTGGAGAATAATGCATGTTGATCGCTATTCCAGCCGAAACACAACCCCATGAAAAACGTGTGGCAGCTACGCCCGAGACGGTGAAGAAATTCATTACCGCCGGTTGTGATGTGGTACTTGAAAAAGGCGCCGGTGCGCTCGCCAACTATCCTGACGGTGCCTATATCGAGCAGGGGGCTCAGGTGGCGGATGATTTTACATTGGCCTGTGCCGATGCTGACTTGGTGTTGAAAGTGAGTCCGCTCAATGCGGAGGAACTCACGCATGTCAAACAGGGAGCTGCAGTGGCCAGTCTGGTGGCGCCATTCAGCAATCCGCTATTACAGGATTATGCCGATGCCGGTCTTTCCTGTTTTTGCATGGAAATGGTTCCGCGTATTTCGCGGGCCCAAAGCATGGATGTGCTGTCATCACAGGCCAATATCGCCGGTTACAAGTCTGTGTTGCTGGCCATGGAGCATTACCAGCGCTTTTTCCCAATGTTGATGACGGCTGCCGGTACGGTACAGCCGGCCAGGGTGCTGGTGATGGGTGCCGGAGTGGCCGGGCTGCAGGCCATTGCTACAGCACGACGTATGGGGGCGAGTGTTGAGGCCTTTGATGTACGCGCTGCGGCCAAAGAGCAGGTGGAGAGCCTGGGCGCGAAATTTGTCGAGGTGGAGGCGGATGCTGATGCCGAAGATGCAGGTGGCTATGCCAAAGAGATGGATGATGACTACAAGCGACGTCAGGCTGAACTGATCGACGAACATGCCGCCAAATCAGATATTATTATTACCACAGCATTGATTCCTGGACGGCCTGCCCCTGTATTGATTACCGAAGAAATGCTGCAGAGTATGAAGGCCGGTTCGGTGATTGTTGATATGGCTGTTGAAGCGGGGGGGAACTGCCCGTTATCTGAACCGGATGCAGTGGTTATCAGGCATGGCGTGACACTGGTCGGCATTACTAATATTCCGGCTCTGATGGCCACTGATGCCAGCAGTCTGTATGCGCGCAATCTGTTTAATTTTATTACACCGATGCTACAGGATGATGGCAGTTTGCAGATCAACCTGGAAGATGAGGTGGTTGAGGCGGCGTTGTTGTCTGCCGGCGGAGAATTTCTCAAACCGCAGCTGTTGTCGAAGGAGGGAGTATCGTGAATGCCGCAGCCATAGCACAGGTCGCAAGCGAGCACGTTGCACAGACGCACGTTTCCGCAGTTGATCCGTTTGTTTTCTCATTCACCGTTTTCGTGCTGGCCATTATTGTTGGTTATCATGTGGTCTGGACGGTAACGCCGGCACTGCATACGCCGCTGATGAGCGTTACCAATGCCATCTCCAGTATTATTATTGTCGGCGCACTGCTGGCGGCAGGTCCCGTTGAAATGAGTCTGGCAACAGTACTTGGTCTGATTGCAGTGGGCTTGGCGGCGGTGAATATTTTTGGCGGCTTCATGGTGACGCAACGCATGCTTGCCATGTTCAAAAAACGGAAATAGGGGCGACTATGCTATCAGTCAATATGGTGGCGATGGCCTACCTGCTTGCATCGGTGCTTATTATTTTTGCACTCAAGGGGTTGGCCAGCCCGGAAACGGCAAGGCGCGGCAATGCGCTGGGCATGCTGGGCATGGGTATAGCCGCACTGGTAACCCTGCAGATGGATACAGTCCAGAATTATGTCTGGATTGTAGTGGCGATTACTGTCGGAGGGCTGCTTGGTGGCACGGTAGCGCGCAAGGTGCCGATGACACATATGCCGCAAACAGTGGCTTTTATGCACTCGCTGGTCGGCCTAGCTGCTGTATTGATTGCTGTTTCAGCTTTCATTGATCCGGTGGCCTATGGTATTGCCAATGCTGAAGGTGGTTTGTACTTGGCCAGCCGTATTGAGCTGTTCCTCGGCACGTTTATCGGCGCTATTACATTTACCGCTTCGTTGATTGCTTTCGGTAAATTGCAGGGAATTTTGTCCGGCAAGCCACTGGTGTTTGGAGGGCAGCATCTGCTGAATCTGGCGTTGGGCATCGTAATGGTCGGGGCTGGTATTATATTCTGTATGAACGAAGCGACATTGCCTTTTATGGTGATGCTGGGTGTAGCGCTGGTTCTGGGGGTGCTGTTGATTGTGCCGATTGGTGGCGCGGATATGCCGGTGATTGTATCCATGCTGAACTCATATTCGGGTTGGGCAGCAGCGGGTATCGGTTTCACGCTGGGTAATAATATGCTGATCGTGGCTGGTGCGCTGGTCGGTTCATCCGGCGCAATTCTATCTTATATTATGTGTAAGGCGATGAATCGTTCATTGATGAATGTGTTGTTGGGCGGGTTCGGTGGTGATGCGGTCGCTGCAAGCGGTGCTGCCGGACAAGTGGCAGATCGTCCTGTCAAAAGCGGTGCGGCTGAAGATGCAGCGTTCTTGATCAGTAATGCACGTTCGGTGGTGATTGTGCCGGGTTATGGCCTGGCGGTAGCTCGTGCTCAGCATGCACTGAAAGAGATGGTGGATGAATTGCTGGAGCGGGGTGTGCAGGTGAAGTTTGCCATTCATCCGGTAGCGGGCCGAATGCCAGGTCACATGAATGTGTTGCTGGCTGAGGCTGATGTGCCCTATGATATTGTGTTCGAAATGGATGAAATCAATTCTGAATTTGCCGATACTGATGTGGCGCTGGTGATCGGTGCCAATGATGTGACGAATCCGTCGGCCAAAACAGACCCGTCGAGTCCGATATACGGAATGCCGATTCTGGAGGTGTCCAAGGCAGAGCATGTGATTGTCATCAAGCGTTCTCTGTCACCGGGCTATGCCGGACTGGATAATGATTTGTTCTATATGGACAAAACCATGATGTTGTTCTCGGATGCCAAGCAGGCGTGTGAATCAATCAAGCAGGTGTTGGCATAGGGATGCGCTGAAAAACTCAGAGTTCCCGATATCCATGGGCGGGTTTAATGTTGTGAACAAAGGAAAAGAGGCGCTTTTTTTCTTTGCTCTCTGAATCAGAGCGGGATGCGCCTGTCCAGAGGATTCTTAATGTCAATAATCGCGAATGTTTCAGAGTTTATTGTGTGCTACCTTGTTTCTATCTTCCAGTTTGGTTTTGTAGGGTGCCTGGCTCGCTTTCTTTAGCAGCCGACGCTAATTATGTCGTTGCGGTGATTGTTTTGGCCTGCATATTCAGTCTGCAGGACTTATTTTGAGACTGTTCGATCAATTGTATGGCGTTGTTGTCGTCTGTTTTCGTAGAATGAAATAGCGGTTAGCAGTTGATGTAGCAGTAAAATACGAGTCTGTAGCACAATGCGATTGTAAGAAGCCGAAAGTTTGGAAGTGTTTTTATGCATGGTATGGATATGTAAAGTACTATTCATATCATACTGTTAATTTTCACAAATGATTGTTGTTGAAGCAAGGCTGTTGATAGATGTTCAAAAGCTGTTGACAGTCATATTTGCCGACACTATGGTTCGCGACCCTTCGCTGGGGCTCCGTTTTTCGACGGTAGTTCAGCGTAGTGAAAGCTAGAGATGAGGTAACAATGCCAACAGTCAACCAGTTGATTCGCAAGCCGCGCAAGGACAAGCGCAAGATTAATAAAGTTCCTGCTCTGCAGGCTTGCCCGCAGCGTCGCGGCGTATGTACGCGTGTGTATACTACGACACCTAAAAAGCCGAACTCGGCTCTGCGTAAAGTAGCCCGTGTGCGTTTGACCAACGGTATGGAAGTTACGGCTTACATTCCAGGTGAAGGGCACAAGCTGCAGGAACATTCAGTGGTGCTGATTCGTGGTGGCCGTGTAAAGGATTTGCCTGGTGTGCGTTATCATATCCTGCGTGGAGTGTTGGATACTACGGGTGTTGAAGGTCGTAAACAGGCTCGCTCGAAATATGGCGCCAAGCGTCCTAAGTAAGTCAAGAGAGGAATAGATAGATGCCACGTAAAGGACCAGCCCCCCGTCGCCCGATTGTTCCGGATGCGAAATTTGGTGATACCAGAGTTTCCACCGTTGTGAACAAGGTGATGCTTGATGGTAAAAAGAATATTGCGGAATCCATCGTTTATGATGCTATGGATATTGCATCGCAGAAGACCGGCGCCGAGCCGCTGACTGCATTACACAATGCGTTGGAAGCAGTGCGTCCTCAGGTTGAGGTCAAGTCCCGCCGCGTTGGTGGTGCGACTTATCAGGTTCCAATCGAAGTATCTGATCGCCGTCAGCAGTCATTGGCTGTGCGTTGGTTGGTAGAGTATTCCCGTAATCGTTCAGAGCATACTATGGCTGAGCGTTTGGGTAATGAAATGGCTGATGCTGTTAGTGAGCGCGGTGGCGCTTATAAAAAACGTGATGATACCCATCGTATGGCTGAAGCTAACAAGGCGTTCTCTCACTTCCGCTGGTAAGTGATTGCCGGAGTTTAAAGATTGCGGCTGATTGAGCCGAAAGGCTCGGATAGCAGTAAAAGTTTAACAGTAAAAGAGATAGTTCTTTTATAATTTGATGGATATTAAGGAGTAGCGACGTGGCTCGTAAAACACCACTGGAATGTGTGCGCAATATCGGCATTATGGCTCATATTGACGCTGGTAAAACAACAACGACTGAGCGCGTCCTGTTTTATACGGGCGTGAGCCACAAGATCGGCGAAGTGCACGACGGTGCTGCCACGATGGACTGGATGGAGCAGGAGCAGGAGCGTGGCATCACGATCACTTCTGCTGCAACGACCTGTACTTGGGACAACCATCAAATTAATATCATCGACACCCCCGGCCATGTGGACTTCACCATTGAGGTGGAGCGTTCTCTGCGTGTGCTTGATGGCGCTGTCGGCGTGTTTTGTGCTGTAGGTGGTGTTCAGCCGCAGTCAGAAACAGTCTGGCGTCAGGCGGACCGTTACAGCGTTCCGCGTATCGCTTTTGTAAACAAGATGGACCGGACCGGGGCTGATTTCTTCAATGTGGTTGAGGAGATTCGTGAAAGGCTCGGCCACAACGCAGTGGCATTGAATATTCCGATTGGCGCTGAAGAAAACTTCCAGGGTGTAGTGGATCTGGTTTCTATGAAAGCTATTGTCTGGAAAGACGAAGCCATGGGCGCGATGTACGACGTTACCGACATTCCGGATGACCTGCAGGATATCGCCGAAGAGCGTCGCGAATTGTTGCTCGATGCTGTGTTGGCGAATGATGAAGATCTGATGATGGCCTACCTTGAAGGCGAAGAGATTGATCAGGATGCGCTGAAGGCCTGTATTCGCAAGGCTGTACTGGATATCTCCGTGATCCCGGTTCTGGCCGGTACTGCCTTCAAAAACAAGGGCGTGCAGACATTGCTGGATGCAGTAGTTGATTATATGCCTGCGCCGGTAGATGTGCCTGCCATTAAAGGTGTGCATCCGGATACTGAGGCCGATGATGAGCGCCATTCATCCGATGATGAGCCTTTTGCAGCTCTGGCATTTAAAGTCATGACCGACCCGTTTGTGGGTTCGTTGACATTCTTCAGGGTTTATTCCGGCGTTGCCGAAGCGGGCTCTTATGTTATTAACTCGACCAAGGGCAAGAGGAAAGAGCGCCTGGGTCGTATTCTGCAGATGCATGCCAATGAGCGTTCCGAGATTAAGGAAGTACGCGCCGGTGATATTGCTGCTGCCGTGGGTCTGAAATCATCCACTACCGGTGATACGCTGTGTGCCGCAGATGCCCCGATTATTCTGGAGCGTATGGAATTCCCTGAGCCTGTTATTTCTGTGGCTATTGAGCCGAAGACCAAAGCTGATCAGGAGAAGATGGGTGTTGCTCTGGGTCGTTTGGCGGCTGAAGACCCTTCATTCCGTGTCCGTACTGATGATGAAACCGGCCAGACGATTATTTCCGGCATGGGCGAGTTGCATCTGGAGATTCTGGTAGACCGCATGCGTCGCGAATTTAATGTGGATGCCAATGTGGGTAAGCCACAGGTGGCGTATCGAGAAACGATTCGTGCCAAAACCAAGGCGGAAGGCAAGTTTGTGCGCCAGTCCGGTGGTCGCGGTCAGTATGGTCACTGCTGGCTGGAAATCGAACCGCTGGAAGCTGGTAGTGGTTTCGAGTTCGTCGATGAGATTACCGGCGGCTCCATTCCTCGTGAATATATTCCAGCCGTGGGCAAGGGTTGTGAAGAAGCCATGGCCAATGGCGTGCTGGCCGGCTATCCGATGGTGGATATCAAGGCGACCGTTGTTGACGGTTCCTATCATGATGTCGACTCCAATGAGATGGCTTTCAAGGTGGCCGGGTCCATGGGCTTCCGCGCTGGTTGTGCGCAGGCTAAACCTGTAATTCTTGAGCCGATGATGGAAGTCGAAGTGGTTACGCCTGAAGATTATATGGGCGATATCGTGGGTGATTTAAATCGTCGTCGTGGTCGCGTGCTGGGCATGGAAGATCGCCATGGTGCCAAGGTGGTTGAGGCTGAAGTGCCGTTGAGTGAAATGTTCGGTTATTCAACCAATGTGCGTTCGATGTCACAGGGTCGTGCCACATACACCATGCAGTTTAAACATTATGAAGAAGTTCCAAAGAATATCGCGCTGGAAATCATCGCGGCAGTTAAGGGTTAAGGAGTAAATCATGGCAAAGGAAAAGTACGAGCGGACCAAGCCGCACGTT
>CAZBEN010000011.1:0-27897 GCA_964490955.1 uncultured Zetaproteobacteria bacterium
CCAATGCCAGTGCCTGTGTTCCTGTTTGCTGTAATTCAGCTGCCAGCGTCGTAACTGCAGCCAATAATTGTTTATATGTGAGCGATGCTGTAGCGGATTCCAGTGCTATACGATTCGGGTATTCGATAGCAAAGCGATCCAGGGCCACCAGTACCCAACTCAACCGGCGTCTCCGACAACCTTCCGACCCAGCCGTTCTGCATCTCTCAAACCGGCTTCCTCGGCAGCTGCCCATGTATCGCGCAGGCTGGCCCACAGCTCCTGCAGATTATCATGCCCCTGCTTGATATCACCAAAGCAAACGACCGGATGAGCATCATAATAGGCCCCCCACTTGGCTACCTCTTCGGGTGGCAGCATATTTTCATCTGCAGCCATCAATTCCCAGATATCCAGCCCCAGTCGCCGAAAGGAATTACGCATCCGCGACACACCGGTAAATACCAGCCAGCGACAACCCAATGACCACATGTAAGCGGTACCGCCAATCAGGGCCATGCGTGCATCGCCGGGCTCAGCTTCGGCCAGATTGCCTACTTCAATGATTTCAGAACGATTAACCGGTTTTCCGAGATAACGTGAGATGACATCCTCGATAGGATCGTCCAGGTAGTTTTCAAGGAACAAACGTTCCTGTCCGGCCAGTCGAAAACCCATGACTGCCCGATAATCGCCGTTAGCACTGGTCACACGCATGATCTGTGGCATAAAGGAATCAATGTTAGCGCCATAGGCCCGGGCATAGGTTTCTCTAATGTAGGCAGTCGTTTTATCCCACTCTGAATCACCCGGCTTAATAACATCGAACAATGAAGCCCCCTCGCATGTTGTGTTGCGTGTATGCTAGCCCTGCGTGAGACTCACTTAAAGTGACAGCACGCACTGAAATATTTCAATCAATAGAGCAGATACTATTCTTAATAGGGCCTCAGCATTTGTTCAAATTCAGATAGCGAACGCTCAAAGGCCGGACGTTCAAATAAACGATCCATATAATCTTCGAGATTATTCCAGCTGGCAGTGTCCACACCAATGGATTCCAGGCGCCATAAAATCGGCATCAAGGTCACATCGGCCAATGTATATTGCTCACCAATGAAATATTTCTGACGTCCCAAATATGAGTCCAGCGAGTCAAGATAGGCTTTGATCTTGCCAACAGCTTCTTTTTTCTTGCGGCTGTTTTGGGTTTCGACATACAACGGGTACAGTTCGCGTTCCAGTTGTAGAACTGCAAGACGCATCTGGGCACGCTCGGCCGGCGAACCCGGTTTCAGCGGCGGATGCGGATAGCGTTCATCCAGATACTCATTAACAACAGCAGATTCGAAAAAGACGATATCTCGATCAATTACAGTTGGAAGTTTCCCATAGGGGTTGATCTTGAGAAAATCAGCCGGGAGGTTGCCTGCTTCCAGTTCAGTCGTTTCAACCGGCAGTTCCTTCTCGGCCAGCACAATACGGGTACGATGCGAATTCGGACAATGCGGATCGGAATATAGTTTAACCATCTAAACCTCCAAAAGAAAAGCAGACCTAGGATTCATACCCAGCCTGCAAAAACGGTGGCGCACTATAGCGGCACCACCAAAAAAATAAAGCTTTTTCTATTTTTATTTTTAATTTCAATAAGTTATGAGCATAGTATGACAACCGGCCTTAATGCTGAAATGCGCCTAATCGAAGGATTTTTATCTGATAGTTGCAAGAAACAATCCCCTTTTCCCACACTTCGGTTGTCTCTGAATCAGCCTTGCAAGTATGTGACAGCAGTTTCGACAGCTTGAGGCAGCAGCTTTCCATGGGCCAGGTTTGCGCTGATTGCAGAAGCCAGGCGGCAACCTGTTCCATGGCATTGGTCGCGATTCCATGCTTGTCTGGCATGCTCAAATTCGTATAACACACCACCGTTATCACACAATCTATCGGTGATCTGCTCAGCATCACCATGCCCGCCCGTAAGCAGAACAGCACAACCAAACCGGTCAGCCATTTCCACTACGGTTGCAGCGGAATGCCTGGTGCGTTTACCGAACAGAGCATCGGCTTCATCAAAATTAGGGGTAACCAACGTAGCCAGCGGCAATAATGTACTGATCAAGGTGTCGATAGCACCTGTACCCAGTAACGTCCTGCCAGTGGTGGATACTATGACCGGATCAATCACCAGTGCACCCCGATGCCGCTGGGATAATAGCGCCGAAACCAGGGCAATATGCTCTGCATCAACCAGCATGCCTGTTTTGACAGCAGCCACATCATAATAATCAAAGATGGCATGTATTTCAGCATCCAGTTGAGCCAGTGATACAGGCTCGATACGGGTAACCGCCAACGGGTTTTGAGCTGTTAGTCCCGTAATGGCCGAACAGCCATATACACCCAGCGCCTCAAACACACGCAGATCCGCCTGAACTCCCGCGCCACCACAGGAATCGGAGCCGCCAATACTCAGGCAGACAGGCCGGGATGAAACCGGAGCACTTATGCCCTGTTCCATATTTCCACCAGTTTTTTCGCCCGGGTCTGAATATCATCTGTTGCAAACAGACCGGAAATCACGGCTGCGCAATCTGCCCCTGCAGCCTTAACCTGCGCGACATTATTCTCAGTAATGCCGCCAATCGCACATAAACTGGCATCCGGAAACATGTGGCGTGCCTTGACCAGCCGGTTCAGCCCGATTTCTGGCACTTCTGGCTTGGAATGCGTTTCCCACACGGCTCCGAAGGAAATATAATCTGCACCGTCTTTCAGTACCGTTTTAGCGAATGCCGCATCAGCCCGGCAGGTAATACCAATAAGAAAACCATCACCCACTTCGTTTCTGAGCTGGATCAGGTTAGGTGCATCATCGCGCCCCAGATGCACGCCATCGGCTTCGGCATCACAAGCCAGCGCAACGGAATCGTTGATAATGAAATGAGCACCATAATCGCGCGTCATGTTACGCAACGCTTTGGCACGTTTGATTTGCCGTTTATAGCCCTGCTTTTTATCGCGGAATTGCAGAATTCGCACACCGCCCTCCAGAGCTGCTTCCGCCCTGGCCAGCAAATCAGCCGTGTTCAGATCAGCCGGCAGAATAGCGTAGATGCCGGTCAGATGCTTACCATTTATCAAAGCATCAGCCATCAATCAATTTCAGCAGATCAGTGAACTCAGCCAGTGAAACAACCCGGTCCGCATATTCTGGCGGAACATCCTGATAACCGTGTTCGGCAAAGGCGACCGTATGACAGCCTGCACTGAAACCGGCTTCAACATCAAACCGGGTATCCCCCACCATCACCGTCTCGGACGCATCTACACCCATGGCTTTGCAGCATTGCCATAACATATCCGGCGCAGGTTTCTTGGCAAAACCATCCTCCGGCGACAACGCAAGCGTCAGATACGGGGTCAAGCCCAGCGCATCAAGCACCTTGATACGCGCTTTGGCCGGTTTAGCAGTTACACAAGAAACGGGTATGCCTTGATCTCTAAGTGTATCGAGTACAGTCATCACACCGGGAAAGGGTTTTCCGAAATCAGCCGGGTGCTGCTCATAGATATCGGCAAATGCATGATACAATGCCATCGTTTCTTCATGCTCCATCGGCAGCCCCAATACGTTGGATGCCAGCTTGTGCGCCCCGCCACCAACATGTGGCTGTGTCTCTTCCAGACTCAAACGTAATTCATAACCAAGCGACTCCAGTGCCCGATTGGCATTGGCCTGAATATCCGGCAATGCGTCCACCAGTGTGCCATCCAGATCGAATATAAATGCTTTAGGATTTGTCATATTTTCCTCTTATATATTTAATAGATGCATATATTTCTTCAAGTACATCTTCGTCATTTTCAGTATCCAGGTAACCACTTAGCCGTTGAATGATAACATCCGTATTCTGCTCACAAGTCAATTGCCCCAAGGCCCAGGCTGCATGGCCGCGAATCAGCGGCTCATCATCCATCATCACCTGTACCAGATTATCCACAAACGAAGCATGGCCAGAGTTTCCCATGGCAATACAGACGTTACGCAACAACCCACGTCGCCTGGTTCTCCGAACGGGCGATTTGCGGAAGCGTTGCCGAAATCCATCATCATCCAGCCGCAACAAGCTAGCAAGATCGGGTAGATTATTCTCCCCTCGGGGCTTTAAGGGATCAATCCGGAGATCATCTGGCGTAGTCGG
The DNA here is from genome assembly GCA_964490955.1 of uncultured Zetaproteobacteria bacterium. Taxonomy (GTDB): domain Bacteria; phylum Pseudomonadota; class Zetaproteobacteria; order Mariprofundales; family Mariprofundaceae; genus Mariprofundus. The sequence continues at coordinate 4,185 of CAZBEN010000011.1, forward strand.
CAAGCTGGCTGCATATGAGTTCCATGGACATACAATCTGACAGTCATCACAGCCATAAATCCGATTACCCATCAATGACCGCAAATTCCGTGGAATAAAGCCATCAAACTCGATGGTCAGATAGGAAATACACAATCTTGCATCCACAACGTATGGTGCGATGATTGCTTTTGTTGGACAGACACTCATACAGGCCAAGCAAGTTCCACAGTGATTTGTAGCCGGCTCATCCGGTTCAATTTCAGCTGTGGTAAATATTTCCCCTAGCAAAAACCATGAGCCCAGTTGCCGGTGAATGGTCAATGAATGCTTACCCTGCCAGCCCAGCCCAGCTCTTTCAGCCAAGGCGTGTTCCAGAACTGGAGCAGTATCCACAAAAACCCGCTGATCATGTTTACCCAACAAACGATCCAAACTCGCAGCCAGCGCCTTGAGACGTTTTTTCATCACCTCGTGATAATCATCGCCATGAGCATAGGCTGTAATCACGCCTGAACCAGTGACCGTGCAAGCCTCTTCAAGCGAATAACGCGGCGCTGTATACGACATAGCCACCGTGATAATCGACTGCACCCCTTCCAGCATGGATTCAGGACTTTTTCGGCGTTGCAGGCGTACATCTTCTGCCATCCAGTCCATGTCACCGTGCATACCTGCTTCCACCCAGTTTTGCAGCGCTTCTCCATGCGACCTGTCTACTTCAGGGCGTGCTACCCGACAAAGCCTAAAGCCATACTCGAATGCCTTTGCATGAATCAATGCTTTCAGCTGGCCAGAATCCATAACAACCGATAATAGTTTTTGATACTGTTAATCTTCCGTCAATCCGATCAATTGACTGAGTCGTTGCACTTCTTTTTTCAGGTCAGCGAAATCCTTTTCCAGTTGTGTCATACGATCATCTACCCGATCTGATTCAACCCTGATGCCAGAAGTCGTTCTCCCGACTTCCTTCCGGGTTACTTCAATCTCCGGTTTACCACATAGCATATGCGCATAACGGTCTTCCCGTTGTCCTGCAGCACGCGGAATACGGACCAACAACGGCTCTTCCCGGGCCATCAATTTCTCCAGCAATGCCTGTAACGCTTCGGTATTGTCAAATGTAACCATACGGCCCGTGTTGATACTGATTTCATTGAGTGTGAGCGCGCTGCGCAACATCAATACACAAAGCACAGCCCGCTCCCTGGTCGAAAGGCTTAACTTGCGGGAGAGGTGCTGCTCAAAACGATCCGCCCGGCCATCCATACGTGCAGTAATCAATCCCCTGCCACGCAGGTCATTGATCACGCCGCCCGCTTCAGAGATTGTTAAATTCATTACCGGCACACGGCTACTCTTCTGATTACATGCCGCAGTCAGTGCCTTGAGCGTCAGTGGGTAATAATCCGGTGTCGTCATCTGTTTTTCCATCAGACAGCCCAACACCCGCGACTCATGCGCTGATAGCATCCCTTCAACCGGTTCTTCAACCACCACTCACCTCCTCAAATCAGAAATCAAACAGAAAACCATTATTTCTTTTTTCTCTTTTTCGACCGCTTACCTGTACCGCTCAACCATGCTTCATGTTCAGCAACAAGTGCATCCAGGCTCTGCGGCGTACTGGTAATATCGACATAGGCTTTTTTATCCACATTCAGCACTTCAATAGGCTTGGCAATGAACGTCTGAATGGCTTCGAGCAGTGGTTTCTCTTCGCTACTACAAAATGATATAGCTTCACCCTTGTTTACACCGCGCCCCGTTCGGCCTACACGATGCACATAGTTCTCCACCTTCTCCGGCAGATCATAATTGATTACGTATTCAATATCCGGCACATCAATACCGCGTGCACTCACATCGGTGGCAATCAAAATACGTTGTTCACCCTCACGAAATGATTGCATCACAAGTGAACGCTCAGTCTGATCCTTGTCGCCGTGGATGCTGACTGCTTCAATACCTACCCGTTCCAGTGCCCTGAGCACACGCTCGGCGCGCAGTCTGGTGCGAACAAAGACAATAACCTTGCCTTCAGGGTGGTCCTGCAAAAAACGTTGCAGAAAAAACCGTTTATCATCCATCTCTACAAACATGACAAAATGGGATACATTTTTTGATATCCGGTCTTTCGGCGACACCTGAATGCGGATCGCCACACTCCTCACCTGCGAATAGGCCAGCTTTTTGATTTCGTCATTGATGGTGGCCGAGAAAAAGAGTGTCTGATGTTTTCCCCGGAGCATTTTCTTGATGTATTTAATGTCTTCAATAAAACCGAGGTCGAGCATATGGTCCGCCTCGTCCAACACCAGCGTAGAGACACTATCGAGCTGAATTTCCTGCTGGTTGATCAGATCAAACATACGACCCGGCGTGGCAATCAGCACATCAATACCATCTTGTAGTTTGGCAATTTGCCTTTCCTGCTCCACTCCGCCGTGCAGGGTGAATACTTTCACTCTCGTATGATTAGCGATACTTTTAAACACCTCACCAATCTGCAAGGCCAGTTCACGTGTCGGCACCATGACAATACATTTAATGCCATAGGAACGTTTGCTGCTTTTGTACCGGTGTATTTTATCGATGACAGGAATCGCAAATGCAGCGGTTTTGCCCGTACCGGTCTGGGCAATCGCCAGCACATCCTCACCCTCAAGAATGGATGGAATGGCCTTGAACTGAATATCGGTTGGCCGTTTAAACCCCAGCCGTGCCAGATTCTTTTTAATTTCAGCAGAAATGTAATAACGATCAAATTTCATAGCGGACCTGTTTCCGGGGTTTTATTTATATTCGGTCAAAAGCATCTTACCACAGAGTACGCAGAGTTACGCAGAGTAAAAGCAACCCATAAAAACAGGGATTCTTCGCCTGAATGAATTGCACCCGGTCATTTTTTGGGGTGAGGGTGGGTGGCAATTTCTACTATGGAGATAACGGCTCATATTCTTTAGTTATTTCATGCTTTTACTCTGCGCACTCTGCGGTACAAGACTTTGATCTTATTTTTTTCCTTGTTCTGAAGGGCGTAATTGTCTGGCCAGATTATCCAGCACCCCATTGATGAAACCGCGTGGAGATTCTCCGGCATAATCCCGGGTCAATTCGAGCGCCTCGTTGATAATCACACGATAAGGAATCTCGAGCCGATTCTGCATTTCCCACACAGCGAGTCTGATCACATTGATTTCGACTTGGGCAACAGAACGTAAACTACGCCCGCGAACTGCTGTTTTGATGACCTCATCCAAGGCATCGACATGATCGATGACCCCATACACGGCTTCACGTAAATAATTTTCATCCTGATCTTCACGATCTTCGTGCTGCAAACGGGAAGCCAGTAAATCGGGAATCATACCACCGTCCTGCTCGGCTGAGGCCCATGCATATAATGTTTCCAGCGCCGATTCACGCGCCATATGACGGTTCGCCATTAAACCTCCAGAGCCTGTAACTGTTTGGCCACTTCGATAGCAGTCAGTGCAGCCTCTTCACCCTTATGCCCATGCGCACCACCAATTCGCTCCAATGCTTGCTCACGGGTATCCAGGGTTAATACGCCATTACCAACACCAACATCACCACGCTGGGCAACTTTCCCAATAGCATCCATCGCACCCTGACAAACATAATCAAAATGCGCTGTGTCGCCGCGAATCACGCAGCCCAGACACACAATTGCATGGAATCGCCCCGTATTAGCCATTTTGGCGGCAATCGTACCGATCTCAAATGCTCCTGGCACATGTACAATCGTCATGTCCTCATCGCTGCTGCCATGATCTTTTAGGGCTGAAACAGCACCAGCCAACAATGCTTCTGTGATATCGGTATTAAAACGACTAACGACAATACCAACAGTCAATCCTGATGCATCGACATTACCGGCCAGATGTGGTGCATCCAGACTCATGACTGTTCACCTTTCGATTTATAATCGTCCATCGGCAACATATGCCCCATCCTGTCGCGCTTGGTGGTCAGATAAGCAATATTATCCTCATGGGCCCCGACTTGCAGTTGTACGCGCTCGCTCACTTCCAAGCCGTAACCATCCAGTGCGATAATTTTCTTTGGATTGTTGGTCAGTAACTTCAACCGGCGCAGACCCAGATTACGCAGAATCTGAGCCCCGATGCCGTAATCACGCAGATCGGCCTTGAAACCCAGCTTCACATTGGCTTCGACGGTGTCGTGACCGGCATCCTGCAATTTATATGCTTTTAATTTATTAAGCAGGCCGATGCCGCGCCCTTCCTGCCTGAGATAAAGAATCACACCTTCACCCGCTTCGGAAACCTGTCGCATGGCCGCATGCAATTGCGAACCGCAATCACAACGCCGGGAAGTAAACACATCACCAGTCAAACATTCGGAATGCACCCGCACCAGACACGGACGTTCAGCATCAGGTTCGCCCATAACCAGTGCCACATGCTCGGCCTTGTCCACCGCATTGGTGTAACCAATTAACCGGAATTCGCCGAATTCAGTCGGCATGCGCACTTCTACCTCTCGTTTTACCAGCGAATCATGTTTAAGGCGGTGGCGAATCACATCGGCAATTGTGCCCACCTTCAGGGCATGTTTTTTAGCAAAATATTTTAATTCCGGCATACGCGCCATGGTGCCGTCTTCATTCATGATCTCACAAATTACACCGGCCGGATTCAAGCCAGCTAAACGCGACAGATCAATACTGGCCTCGGTGTGCCCTGCGCGCACCAGTAAACCGCCATCACGACCAACCAACGGGAACACATGACCCGGTGTATGGATATCAGCCGGCTTTGCATCCGGCTGGATGGCAGTGCGTACCGTATGCGCCCGATCATATGCTGAAATACCTGTCGTCACGCCTTCGGCGGCTTCAATTGAAATGGTAAAATTGGTTTTGAACTTGGAATTGGTATTGGCTACCATCAATGGTAATTTCAACTGATCCGTCTGCTCCCGGGTCATGGCCAGGCAAATCAGGCCACGCCCGTGTGTAGCCATAAAGTTGATCGCTTCCGGTGTCACCCACTCCGCAGCCATGATCAGGTCGCCTTCATTTTCCCGGTCTTCATCATCGGCCAGAATAATCATGCGCCCTGCGCGCAGCTCTTCAATCAGTTCTTCTGTTGTTGCCAAACTCATGATTTCTCCGTTGAAAATTGTCTCAGCCGTTCTACATACCGGCCATACATATCAGTCTCGACATTCACTTTGTCACCTGCTTGCAAGGCACCCAGATTGGTGTGCGACAAGGTATGGGGAATCAGGTTAACGGTAAAGTCATTCCTGCCCACCCGATTCACGGTCAGGCTGACACCATTGACAGCCACTGATCCTTTGCTCACCACATAACGGGACAGTTTATCAGGGATACCAAAAATAAACTCACGATGTTCGCCAATCTCCCGCACCGTTTGTACCGTGGCAATCCCATCAATATGCCCTGTCACCATATGACCGCCCAACGCATCACCCACACGCAGTGCAGGCTCGAAATTCACAATATCGCCAGCTGCAGCATTGGCAAACGTAGTCAGTGCCAATGTCTCCGGCGATAACGTAGCAGCAAACGTATGATCTGATTGAAAGTCGGTAATGGTCAGGCAACAACCGTTGCAGGCCACCGAGTCACCCTGCTGCCAGCTCGTCATATCCAGGGCAGTAGTGAAGGTCATATGAGTTTGTTCTGGTTCATGTTCGACACGCTTGATCGAACCAACATCCAGTATAATTCCTGTGAACATGAAGCGAATACTACATATTACGCACTAACAACAACATATACAAATCACATACCGGCTTACCAACACAACCAACTTGTTCGTTAATGGTTGATTGTGGATAATCCCACCGATGCAACAAGCCCTCCCTATCCTGAAATCAACCTTTGGTTATGATTATTTTCGCCATCACCAGGCTGAAATAATCGGGGCACTGATTGACGGAGATGATGTGCTGACACTGATGCCGACCGGCGGCGGTAAATCAATCTGCTACCAGATTCCCGCCCTGATTCGTAGCGGTACAGCCATTGTTATTTCTCCATTGATCGCGTTAATGCAGGATCAGGTTGATGCTCTCAGACAACTGGGCATTTGCGCCGCATTTCTGAACTCAACGCTGAATGCGGGCGAACAGCGCCAGATCGAAAATGATTTTCTGACAGGTAAGCTGGACCTGTTATACATGGCACCCGAACGGCTGCTGAATGAACAGATGTTACACCTGATCGACCAGTGTGATATTGCCCTGTTTGCCATTGATGAAGCACATTGTGTTTCCCAGTGGGGGCATGACTTCCGCAAGGAATATCAACAACTGTCCATGCTGCATACGCGTTTCCCTAACGTGCCGCGTATCGCTCTTACAGCAACCGCTGATCAACGAACCTGTGATGAAATTATTATACAGTTATCCCTGCAACAGGCCCGGGTTTTCATCAACAGCTTTGATCGCCCTAATATCCATTATGCCATTGAAGAATCCGGCAACAGCCGTGATGCCTTATGGCAGTTCCTTGAGAAAAACCATGCTGAAGATGCCGGTATTGTATATTGTTTAAGCCGGAAAAATGTTGAAACGACTGCCGAATGGCTCAACAAAAAAGGGCGAACGGCCCTGCCCTATCATGCCGGACTGAGTCAGGATGTCCGCCAGCGCAACCAGCAACGGTTCCTGCGCGAGGATGGTATCATTATCGTTGCAACCATAGCCTTCGGTATGGGCATCGACAAACCGGATGTGCGTTTCGTGGCACATATGAACCTGCCAAAGAATATCGAATCCTATTATCAGGAAACAGGCCGCGCAGGCCGCGACGGCCTCCCTGCCAATGCGTGGATGAGCTATGGTCTGAAAGACGTGATCAATCTGCGTATGTTCACCGAGAACAGCGAGGCAGAAGAACAGTTCAAACGCGTGATGCTGCAAAAAACCGATGCCATGCTGGGCCTTTGCGAACTGACTTCATGCCGTCGCCAGGCTCTGCTGGCCTATTTTGGTGAAGTATTGGCAGAACCATGCGGCAACTGCGATAACTGCATCAATCCACCTGAAACATGGGATGCCACCATCGCTGCCCAAAAAGCATTATCGTGCATCTATCGTACCCATGAGCGATTTGGCGCCCACTACATTATTGATATTATCACAGGTAAGGATGATGAACGCATTCAGCGCAATGGCCATGATAAACTGTCCACGTTTGATATTGGTGGCGAACATACCGGTGTGGAATGGCGTGGCATATTCCGCCAACTGATTGCTCACGGCTATCTGGCTACCGATGCAGAAGGCTATGGTGTGCTCAAACTGACACCAAAAGCCTGGCCGATGCTCAAACGCAGTGAAACACCGCAAACGGTGATGCTAAGAAAGCTGCGCAAGGTATCGAAAACGAAAAAAAGGAAAACTACCGCAGCAGCCCGGGCAGTATTGCAAACGTTGTCGACTCAGGATCAGGCCCTGTTCGAGAGATTACGCGAACTACGCAGCCGCCTGGCCAGGGAACAGAATGTGCCACCCTACGTCATCTTTCCGGACAAAACGCTTAGCGAAATGGCTACTCTAAAACCTGTTGGCGAGAGCCAGATGCTGGACATCTCCGGTGTCGGTGAAGTCAAACTATCCCGCTACGGAGAAGCTTTTTTAAATGAAATCAGCCGTCTTCAGGAACTCGGGAACCAAACTCCCTGAACGGGGTTATTATCAGGGAATCCGTTGTTTACTTTCAGGTGGAAATTTATTCAATATTCTCATCACCATCTGATGAATCATGTTGTCGATATCTCTTGCGCCGGTACTGCGATCCTGTAATTTCTTTTCAGATATACCTTTCCACAATAATACAGATTTGTTCCGGTCTCTGTACAACCTGATGATCAGAACAGCCTTTTCATATTCTTCATAAAAATTACTGCCGTGAAAGCCCCGCCCGTAATAGCCACCAAAATATCCAAAGCCGTAAACCGGACCCGGCTCTCTGCTGTGTTCTGTTTTTGTTCCCAGTTGATAGGCTACATAAAAGTCCGGCCTGGATGCGTTGATATAACCCTTTGCCTGCAGGGTGTCGTTCAGACTCTGTATGATGCGCTTGCTAACCAAAGGACCATCAAGCCTGGCAAGGCCTGTGCCGGACCGGTTTTCCGGTAACAATGCATAGTTTTTCAACAGGGTGAAATTGAAGCTCCTGTCAAAATCTGTGTGAACTGCCGGTGCACAGGCGTTAAATATCGTTAAGAGTAATATCAAGCCCATGAATTTTAAAAGGTAACCCATGCCCAAACTCCTTCCTGTAACAAACCATATGAAAGACAATCGGCTGTCTCCGAGGAACAACACCTGTGATAACGGTAATGCCATATGTGTTAATCTATGATGAACGTAACATCCTGTTCACCTCGGCTGACAGGGCAAAAACAAGGGCGCAGGAAACCCCTGACATCTTTAGCCACCGACCTGCTTTCCACCCTTTTCGTCCAGCTATGTCTCAACATCAAATCCTTATAAAGCCAGCTCCAGTCCCTCCCCTGTCAAACCTGTCAACATAGGATGCGACATCAGCACACTCAGATATTAAATCTCCGCCGGGTATTATCGGTAGTTAAGCAGGCAAGTTCTGCAAGTGTAATCCCACGCGCTTCGGCAATACATTCAGCCACATAACGCACATAGGCAGGTTCGTTCCTCTTGCCCCGGTATGGCATAGGTGACAAATAGGGAGAGTCCGTTTCAAGCATCAGTAAATCTTCAGGTACTTTTGCGGCCACCTCACGCAATTCATCATTGCGTTTGAAGGTCACATTACCGGAAAATGAAATTGACATACCGAGGTCGATGGCCTGACTGGCAGTCTCCCAATCGGATGAAAAGCAGTGCATAATACCACCGCATTCAGTGACACCCTCATCGGATAAAATCCGCATGCTTGCAGCATCGGCCTCACGGTTATGTACAATCACCGGTTTGTTTACCGCAATAGCGGCGCGAATATGAGTGCGAAAGCGTGCCTCCTGAATCTCCGGCGAGACATGTTCACGAAAGAAATCCATGCCTGTCTCCCCTATCGCAACACAGCGCGGATGATCTGCCAGCTTGCACAACACATCGATACCCGGTTCGACCTCGACCTCATGGTTGGGGTGTACCCCCGCACTGAACCAGACATTGTCTCTGGCTTCAGCCAGTGCCCTTAATTCATGCACATGATCCAGATCAACGGCAACCACCGTGCATCCTTCCACACCTTGGGCTGCCATGCGCTCAAACATAGCGTCACGATCTTCCGAATAATGGGGGAAATTGACATGACAATGGCTGTCAAACAACCGGATTTCAGCCATGTAAAATCGCCTGTAAATGTTTCAATTCAACATGGTGACATTCCAGATCGTGAGGGTTCTGTAACACGTCAACTGCATCAGTATCCGGCTCACCCAGTTCAGTGACAACAAGATCAGCGCCACTGAAATCATGTTCGCGGGTATATCCGTTCACCGTCACCACACATTTCACTCCGGCCGCCTGCGCAGATTTCCAGCCATTGGCAGAATCTTCCAGCGCCAGCGTATTCCCGGCAGGTACTCCCAGCTGTTCCATGGCGTAATTATAAATATCCGGTGCCGGCTTTTTGGCCGGCACAATGTCCCCCGCCGCCAATACTGCAAAACGGTCAAACCACTCTTTACCCAATGAGTGTTCAATCAGCGCATCCAGTGCAGACGGGGTTGTTGTTGTCGAAATCCCGAGCGTAATATCTGCCTCATAAGCTTCTTCCAACAAACGGCGCACACCCGGTCTGAGCGGGATCCGGCCTTCAGCAATCAGGCTCTGATAATGAATCGTTTTGCGCGCATGCAGGGTAGCAATATCTTCATAGGGCATCTCCGGCATATCGCCACGATCTATATCAAAACGAATGCGTTCTTTACCACCGGTCACAGCCAGCAATTCACCATAAGTGGCAACATCCCAGCGGCGTTCCAGCCCGGCTTCTTCAAATGCCATATTAAAGGCAACCCGGTGTCCATCACGCTCAGTATCGGCCAGTGTGCCATCGACATCCCACAAAATGCACTTCAGTTCCGCCATAGTCCTAACTCCATGAAATATTTTCAGTCTGGCCATGCAACTGCTTCAGCCAAACACCCATTGCTGTTCACGCCAACAGCCTCTAATATCACCGCATGAACGATATAGAGATGCCTGAGATTATCCGCAAACCTGAGGCAGAAATCGCAGAACCTCAACTGCAGCCTCCCCCTTTGTATCGTGTGGTTATGTTAAATGATGATTTTACCCCGATGGACTTTGTGGTTGATGTTCTGGTGCGTTTCTTCCATCAATCGGAAACGGTAGCCAACAAAACAATGTTACAGATTCATCACGAGGGCAGTGCTATCTGCGGTGTTTTCCCGCGTGATATTGCAGAAACCAAGATTCATCAGGTTGACATAGCCAGTCGTACCAGTGGTCATCCGTTGCGCTGTATCATTGAGCACGATTCAGACGACTGATGAATGGTGTAATGATTTCATTTGAGTGAATGGGATGAATACCATAATGTTGTGACAGATATTATAATTGCAACTGATACCGGAATCATTTGCAGATTAAATTTGAATGAAAGGATGCGAACATGGGTATCTTGAGTGAAGAGCTGGAAGAAACTCTGAACGAAACATTTCGTAACGCTCATCTTCGCCGCAATGAATTTGTGACTGTCGAGCATTTGTTGCTGGGTCTGCTCGATAATCCCAATGCGTTTGGTGTATTACTCGGATGCCATACCAATATTGAAACGTTGCGCAATGACCTGGCTACATTTATCGACGAACATGTCTCCATCCTTCCGGATGATACAGGTGAAACAACGGCCAGCATCGGCCTGCAACGCGTTATTCAACGCGCTGTCATGCATGTCCAGGCTTCAGGTAAGCGCGAAGTCACCGGTGCACATGTGCTGGTGGCTATTTTCTCCGAAAAAGATTCACACGCTGTGCATTTTCTCAATCGCATGGGGGTTACCCGGCTTGATGTTGTCAGCTTTTTGGCACATGGAGCGCTTAGCAATGAAGGTGATCATTCTGATTCTTCGACTGAAACGCCGGCACTGGAAACAGACAAGCCGGAAGAGGACACAACGCCGCTGCATCGTTTTTGCATTAACCTGAGCCAACGAGCCAGAGAAGGAAAAATCGACCCCCTTATTGGACGCAGCGAGGAACTTGGACGCTGCACCCAGATTCTCTGTCGCAGACGCAAAAATAACCCGCTGCTGGTCGGTGAAGCCGGAGTTGGAAAAACAGCGATTGCCGAAGGCCTGGCGCTGAGAATTGAGGACAAGAAAGCACCTGATGTCATTAAACATGCTACAATTTATGCTTTGGATATGGGGGCGCTGTTAGCCGGCACCAAGTACCGTGGTGATTTTGAGGAGCGTCTGAAAGCTGTGCTGCATGCACTCGAGCAGGAGCAACAGGCAGTCCTTTTCATTGATGAAATCCATACCATTATCGGTGCCGGCGCTGCCAGCGGCGGAACCATGGATGCTTCCAACCTGCTCAAACCGGCTCTGGCCAATGGTGAACTTCGCTGCATCGGCGCAACCACTTATCAGGAGTATCGTAACCTGTTTGAAAAAGACCGGGCATTATCTCGCCGATTCCAGAAAGTCGATGTGCCGGAGCCCAGCGTAGAAGAAACAATCGAAATTCTTAAAGGTCTGAAGTCAAGATTACAGGAGCATCATAGTGTACGCTTCAGCCAAACCGCCATTGAACAGGCTGCCAAACTTGCCAAACGGCATCTTGGTGATCGCCACCTGCCTGACTCAGCTATTGATGTTCTGGATGAAGTTGGTGCATCTATGCGTATAAAACCAAAAGAAAAAAGGCGCAATCAGATCAATGTCCATGATATTGAAAGCATGGTTGCTTCAATGGCACGTATTCCTCACCAACAGGTCAATGCATCCGATAAAAAACGTCTGGTGAATCTGGATCGGGATCTGAAACTGTCCGTATTCGGACAGGACAAAGCCATCGGTCAATTGGCATCAAGCATTAAACTTGCACGTGCAGGTCTTTCGCACCCTGAAAAACCGATCGGTTCATTCCTTTTTACCGGCCCGACCGGTGTCGGTAAAACGGAGGTTGCCCGACAGCTGGCTCGCATTATGGGCGTGGAACTAATCCGCTTTGATATGTCCGAATATATGGAGGCACATACCGTTTCCCGCCTGATCGGTGCACCTCCGGGTTATGTGGGTTTTGATCAGGGGGGATTGCTAACCGAAGCAGTCACTAAAAATCCACATGCCGTACTGTTGCTTGATGAAGTTGAAAAAGCGCACCCTGACCTGTTCAATCTACTGCTGCAGATCATGGATCACGGTACACTGACTGATAATAATGGCCGAAAAGCCGATTTCCGCCATATCGTGCTGATCATGACCAGCAATGCCGGTGCATTTGAAATGCAGCAAAATACGGTTGGTTTTAATCCACAACCACGCCAGGGCGAGGATAAAGAGGCTGTGAAACGGATTTTCACGCCGGAATTTCGCAACCGGCTCGACGCCAGTATCGGTTTTTCTCCCCTATCGAAAGAAACTATTCTGCATGTTGTTGACAAGATTCTGGTAGAACTGGAAACACAACTGGAAGAGAAAAAAGTTGAACTGGATGTCACCGCAACCGCCAAAACATGGCTGGCAACACATGGCTATGATCCATTGATGGGTGCACGCCCGATGGCGCGTCTGATTCAGGAACACATCAAAAAGCCTCTGGCCGATGCTATTCTGTTCGGTAAATTACAGAAAGGCGGTATCGCTATCGTGGACTGCAAGGATAATGCGCTGGTGTTGCGGCAGCCTGAATCCGTGACGACATGAGTCAACCGGAACAACAAGAGGACAAAAGGCATAAACCTCCAAAGTCATATACCGGCGATATCAGCCACAGCGATAGCGCAGCCTTGCATATCAGTATGCAAGCTATCGGCGTTGTACACAGTAGTTATCGAGAACGTTTTGCAACGCCCCGTCAACCGGTTCTGGGAAAGGCACAAACCGCACAAATCAGACTCAATGCCGGTATGAATTTTGATCAGGCACTGCAAGACCTGGACGGCTTTTCACATATCTGGGTGATTTACTGGATGCATCTGAATCAAGGCTGGAATCCGACAGTGATACCACCCCGTGGCCCGAGAATCCGGCGTGGTACGTTCGCAACGCGCGCCCCCCACCGACCCAATAGTATCGGGTTGTCTGCTGTATGCCTGAAACGTATAGAAGGCAGAATTCTGCATATTGAAGGACACGATATGCTGGATGGCACGCCAGTGCTCGATATCAAACCCTATCTCCCCTACGCAGATGCTATTGCTGATGCCACAAGTGGCTGGCTGGCCGACACAGAATTGTCGAATGCGGTTTCCCCAGCGCCTAGGACAAAGGCATAGATCTGCGTAGTCATACATGAGCCATCAATAGCGACCAGACAATCAGGAGCCAACCCCATGACAGATAAATCAACGGATAAAATCACTGAAGAGGACTTCAGTCTGAATCATTTTGAACAAGCTGATTCAACGGAACCTGCAGACAGAAAATTAATTGAAGAAGATGAATCAACCGGCACGGCCGATCTATTTACTGCCGAGCAACTGGATGAACCACCTGCCGAAGAAGCGGGAGATTCATTTGGGTCTGCATGGGACAGAGGCCGATTCACAGAAGCAGATCACGAAAAAAAAGAGCCGAGCATTCCGGAAAGTCCTGTATTGGCCACAGAACTCGACCCACCTGAAGAAATTGAGAAGCCTGCTCCAGTCCATGCTAAAGAACAGCTAACAGCGGGCAAAGAAACGGAAAAACAAATCAGCCCCCCTCAAACACCCCCACTGCAAGGCGATACATTCACAACATCATCAGCCACCCCGAATCCGGGAATAAAACCAACCACAATTTTTGCAATTGCAGCCATGTTGGTCGCAGCAATTGCCGTCTGGTTTAATCCCGGTTCTGAGAATAACAACGATGAGCCCATACGGCATGAAGTGCAAACTGTATTGAACCCGGATATTCAAATGCAGCGTATGGAACGGCGCATCTCATCACTGGAGCAACAAATCGGCCAGGAGAATATTGCGCTGAAAGAGCAGGTAGATCACCTGGAAAAACAGCTTTTTTCATTGAACAGTCTGGTTGCAAAACAGACCGGAGCCAGCCGTTCCGAAAAGCATGTTGTTAAAAGCAAGCCCTCTAAAGCAAAAGTCTCAAAAACAACTGCACCTGCCAAACCCTATACCGGTTGGGTCGTCAATTTGATGTCACTGGATTCACTCACGGCGGCAAAAAAAGCACTGGCAGATTTCAAAGCAAAAGGAATCACTGCTGAAATCGGCCGCTATTCAGCAAAAGGGAAAACACGCTACAGAATACGTGTTGCCGGCTTTGCCAGTAAACAGGAAGCTGAGACTCAAAAAAAATATCTGGCCAGAAAATATCATATCAAAGCGGCTTGGGTAAACAAACCCTGAGAGCAGGCAGGTACAGCCCGGAGATAAGTCGTCTGATGAGTATTGGAAAATGTTGAAGAAGTAATATAGCCCGAATTCAGGCCTTAACGAAAATGTGGGCCCACATTGGGCCCACACTTAACGTTACAAATATGCCGAGCTTAAGCCTGGCATTCAGCCCGATACAGGCATGGGCTAACAACACAATCTGAAATGCGGGCAAAACAGTCTGTGTTGCCTTCTGCAATCTGAATAGCGTGGATCAATTCCGGTTTACGCAGCTTTGCTACACCTTTCAGGCTCAGTTCAGCAGCTTTTGTAGTCAGCTCTTTTTTGGTTATTTTCTTTGTGCTCATGTTGGTTTTATCCCTATGTATGAAAAATTTGGGGCGAATAGTATCCATAAATCAAACAGGTGCAAGCGAATAAATAAAACCCAGCCAATTGAACTCAGAATGGAAGTTTTTTCACCATAATTTTATCACCCCACAAGAGGGACATCACGGGTGCAATTTTATCTGCATCACCGCTGCTCCAGAATTCGATTGAAGCTGTCTTGCTTTCTGATAACAACTGACGATTCTGAAGCTGCCGTTCCAGTTCACAGGCAATCGCATCACCAGTATCAATAATATGGATATTTCCGCCGGCAATGTCTCTGATCAATGCAGTGATAAATGGATAGTGTGTGCAACCAAGCACCAGTGTATCCATACCCTGCCTCATCAGCGGCTGCAGAAATGATGAAAGCATGTCACGGGTTTTATTGCCTGTCAGGTCACCTGATTCGATCCGCTCAACCAGACCCGGGCAAGGCTGAACTATTAGCCTTGCATGTTGTGCAAAACGTGCTGCCAGACGATTGAATTTATCACTGGTCGACGTCGCACTGGTTGTCAGCACTCCGATTACTTTACTTCTACTGTGAAGCACAGCCGGCTTCACAGCCGGTTCCATACCGATAACCGGAAAGGAATACGATGCCCTGAGATGATGCACTGCTGCGGCAGTAGCAGTATTGCAAGCTACAACGATTGCCTTGCATTGTTGACGTGAAAGGAACTCGGAAATTTCCACACAACGTTGCTGAATCACAGATTCTGGTTTGCACCCGTAGGGCATATAAGCGGAGTCTGCTATATACAGCAGCGATTCTCCCGGCAGGCGCTGATGTATATGAGCAAGAACCGACAGCCCACCCACCCCTGAATCGAATATGCCTATGGCCTGTTCATCTGCCATCTCTTCTCCTTTGACCCTGCGCATACTAAAGCTTCCCTGATATGTGCATCCAGTCCTGTCTTTCTGAAAAGCTGATACATTGCATCAAATAAAGGGAAAAAAGTGCGACTTTCTCTGTTCTCAGCATCTGGTTTTGCCACTTCTCCATAGCCTGCACGGAAGCACTGAATGAATCAGCGTTTTCTTAAATGACCCCCCCACCCCATTTGTCCGCCGACTCCATAGCTACACAATCAGATCCCGTATTTGCCCGTTACATAAAAGAACAAGGGCATGAATGGCAGCTTGAACCCGGACGAGCTTTCGGCAGACTCGGTTCTCATGGATAACACCGACAATCCTCACACATGGCTCAAGGAACATGGCGATTATCTTTATCGCTATGCCATGTCGCGCCTGCATAATGAAGAGCTGGCACAGGATATGCTTCAGGAAACCCTGCTGGCCGGTTGGAAGGGTTATGCCAAATTTGCGGGCCAATCATCTATACGAACCTGGTTGGTGGGTATACTGAAACATAAAATCATTGATTACATTCGTCGTGAAATTCGAACTCGAAATCTGAAAAATGCTGTTGAGTCTGACCCCACCTCGGCTTTCTTCAATGCCAATGGCAGCTGGAGTGAAGCACCCAATGCATGGAAGGAAAATCCTGAAGACCTCTGCAAAAACGAACAATTTCACAAAACTCTGGAATCATGTATCAGCAAATTGCCAGAAAAACAGCAGCTTGTATTTCGCATGCGAGATATTGCCGGAGAAGATACCCCGACTGTGTGTAAGTGTTGCGACATAACTTCGACCCATCTGCACGTACTGCTACACAGAGCGCGATTGACTCTCCGGAAATGCCTGAACATGCACTGGTTTGAAAAAGGGACTGATTCATGAAACAAGCCTGCCATTATGCCAGCCGTCTGGCATCCGATAGACTGGATCGTCCACTTACCTTGTGGGAACGAATAAGGCTGAAGCTGCATTTATCGATGTGCAGTAACTGTCAGAACTGCGACAATAATCTGAAATTAATGCGGCAAATCAATGCGCTGGTGCGAATCAATGACTACGGCCATATTCGCCTGTCCGAGCAACAACTGAAACATTTGCATCAGGCACTGGACGCTGACACAAAAGCATAAATAACACTGGAAGCCTAACCGATGTTTACACCATTGCTTTTGGCAGGCCATCCATAACCTGCACATGGAAACGCTGAATAAACCAGTGCTTCCCTAGCTGACCCTTGCCGGCAAAGCTACACTCCAGATATGAAATCCACCGGTTCTGCTTTTGACCTGATGCTTTTTACTCTCTTCCTTGCTTACTTTGCGATCCGAATGAAAATAAACCCTGCCATTATTAGAAATGCTCGGGGCACCATCTTTTGCAGGATTCTGTGTCAACCGGGTCAAACCGCGGCCATCGTGACCGATGAGCCAGATATCCCAGTTTATTTTTCCGGAGATATGTGTACCCGCTTCAGTGTGATCTCCGTTAAAATCATTGCCCCGGTTTGATGTAAAAGCAACCCACTTGCTGTCAGGACTCCAGGTTGGCTGAACATCCACATTGTGACCTTCCGTTAATTGTACCAAACCGGAGCCATCCACATTCATCATAAATAAATGCCAGTTTCGGTCTTCCTGCATGGAAAAAACCAGTCGCCTGCCATCCGGTGACAAGGCCGGGTTCACACCGGCAGTAAGTTCGCGTTCAACACCATCTTTATTGATATAAACCATATATGCCTGTTTGCCCTGCATCCCCCAGTTATCAAAGCGGGGGTTGGTAACTTTATGTCTTGGTGATGCCATTCGTTTCGAACCGGCGCGTAAACGGACAGCAATGATTCCGCTATTGTCAAGTACAACAGGATTTGTCAGTTCACCATCCAGACGCAGATAACGACGAGTGATGCCGCCAGCTGCCGGCTTTTCCCACACCCCCAGACTGGCTGCCCGGTATGACAGGAAAGTAACAGTATCATTGCCATGCCATGCAATAGAACCAAGTACCAGAGGATCATATTCACTCACAATATTAGTCGGGTCACCATTTTCAATCAGGCGGCGTGTAATCACAGGCTTTCGGCTTTTACCGGAAATGACGAGCATATATTTTCCATCCGGGGAAATGCGGGGGTACATCTCATTTTCGCCAGGCTCAAGGGTAACCAGTTCTGCCATATCCGTTTCGCCAATATCAGAACCCCGGGCTGAGTGAGATGGCAGCGCTGTATCCTGCAACCAGTCCATCAAATCCTGGGCCTGCAGTAATGGCGTAAATGACAGCATTGCAGCTGTCAGCCATAAAACCCTGTACATCATACCTTCCTGCTCACGATTTCAGCTGCATCAGTTTAACTTGAGTTGCCAGATATTCCAGCCGGATATTGTACCCGTTTGCGGTTTAGCCGGATTACGATCGGAATGGAAAACTATAGTATTATTATCCAGCCATGCAGGGCCACCATCCACTGCGTTTCTGGTATTGGTCAAACGCATAATCTGAAAGCTCTTCATATCCATCATATATATGGATGTTCTCGTCACTGTGCCATCATAATCACGGTTGGAGACAAACAGGAGCTTGCTGCCGTCAGGGCTGAATTGCGGCTCAAAATCACCAAATTTAGAATCCGTCAGTTGCACCAGCTCTCTACCATCAATGGTTTGCATCCATAAATCGTAATTGCCATTGGTTTCACGTACAAACACTACCCTGCGTCCATCCGGTGAAAGCGTGCCGTCAAATGCATTCGGAATCATATTCAGCTGCACAGTATGGCGGTTATACACATATAACACCGGTGGACTCAATTTATTTTTATTACCTGCTTTTGTTGCTGCATATCCCTGCTTGTGCATAAAGTTATTCGAGTCATAAGTACGCCACAACTGACCAACCAGTTCGACATACG
This sequence comes from uncultured Zetaproteobacteria bacterium, assembly GCA_964490955.1. Taxonomy (GTDB): domain Bacteria; phylum Pseudomonadota; class Zetaproteobacteria; order Mariprofundales; family Mariprofundaceae; genus Mariprofundus. The sequence goes on from CAZBEN010000011.1 coordinate 22,867, forward strand.
GATGTTTATCAAATTCATTCAGCAGTTCATTCTGACGCAACTTCTGCAACGTGGTATCATAACACCAAATGTTACCATCCGGCGTGGCATTCAGATGGTAGGGTGGAACATTACCACGAAATCCGCCCATCTGGCCGATGGCTGCATAGCTCTCACCATTACCCAGCCACATCCATGCACTAAGCGGCCCGGTCCTGTTGCTGACAAATCCGACCGAGCCATCGTTTACAGCCACGCCAAAGCGAATGGCCTCGCGAACAATCATTGTATTGACCAGACGGGATGTTGTATTTGGGGAGTTTTTTGATACACGTTCTACACGAAACGCGCCATCACGATAGGTATCGAATACCATAAAATCGCCAGCTACTGACGGGTAAACAGTATCCATACCCTTTTTAACAATGAATGGTGAAACCGGGTAAAGCGGTTCCTTTGCAGAATGACTTTGATAACTGGCAGCCCATGCTGGCGATGCCATGAGTAGCAGGACTGAGATACCTGCCATTAACAGCTTTGTTTTCATCATGTTCTCCTCCGGATCCATCATTCAGCCGCCATAGATTGTCTGATTTGTTGGCAGCGTTAAAAAACCGCGGCAAGTATGCATGTCTTCATTCTGTAATCTTTGTGATTTATATCACATATTAAACGCTTTTAATTATACCTTCACAGACCAGAACGATGGCAGATGACGCTCATTTATCATGACAGGCAGACTACTCCTTCCTGTGTTCCTTATAATAATTGATTAGTCCATTGGTCGATGAATCATGTCCCTTCACATCTTCATAATTATCCAGCTCAGGAAGAATCTTTCGAGCCAGTTGCTTACCAAGTTCCACGCCCCATTGATCAAAAGCATTCACATCCCATATGACACTCTGTACGAAGGTTTTATGCTCATACATTGCGATCAGGCTGCCTAAGGCATGAGGCGTCAACTTCTGGAACAGAATTGAATTGGTTGGTTTATTGCCGGGAAATACTTTGTGTGGCACAAGCGACTCGAGTTCCTCAATGCCCAACTCATCAGCTTCAAGTTCAGCGCGCACCTGATCTTCTGATTTACCCAGCATCAAGGCTTCGGTCTGGGCAAAGAAGTTGGATAAAAGCATCGGATGATGACGGCCTACCGGGTTTTTTGTCTCGACCGGAGCAAGAAAATCACAGGGGACCAGTTTTGTACCCTGATGAATCAGCTGGTAAAAGGCATGTTGTCCATTGGTTCCGGGTTCACCCCAGATAATAGGTCCTGTGGAATAATCAACCGGCTTCCCTGCATGCGTTACGCGTTTACCGTTACTTTCCATATCTCCCTGTTGGAAATAGGCCGGGAAACGATGCATATACTGGTCATAAGGCAGCAGAGCATGCGAATCTGCATCAAAGAAATTATTATACCAGATACCCAGCATAGCCAGAATCACCGGCACATTTTCTTCCAGGGGTGCCGAACGAAAATGTTCATCCATATCATGCGCGCCGGCAAGCAGCTCTTCAAAATTGTCCATGCCGATATACAATGCAATCGACAGACCCACCGCACTCCACAACGAATATCGACCACCCACCCAGTCCCAGAATTCAAACATATTAGCCGGATCAATCCCGAAGGCAGACACGGCTCTGGCATTGGTAGACACAGCAACAAAATGTTTGGCCACCGCAGTTTTGGTGCCCCCACGGGTTAAAAACCAGTCACGTGCTGTACGGGCATTGGTAATGGTTTCCTGTGTCGTAAAGGTTTTGGATACAATCACAAATAATGTCGTTTCACGATGCAAATGACGCAGCGTCTCAACCATGTGCGTACCATCCACATTGGAAACAAAATGCATATGCAGTTTATCACGTCCAAATGGCGTCAACGCCTCGGTCACCATGACCGGTCCGAGATCGGAACCGCCAATGCCGATATTAACGATATCGGTAATCGCTTTACCTGTACTACCCTTCCATGCTCCGGAACGCACTGCCTCGGTAAACGCGCGCATCTGCTCCAGCACCCTGTTCACATCCGGCATCACATCTTTGCCATCCACAACAATAGGGCGATTGGATCGGTTACGCAGTGCCGTGTGCAGCACAGCGCGATTTTCAGTATTATTAATTTTTTCACCATTGAGTAAACGTTCGGTCCAGCCGGTCACATCGCGCGCGCGCGCCAGATCAAACAACATTTGCTTGGTTTCTTCAGTGACAATATTTTTGGAGTAATCCACCAACATATCGCCAACTTGAATCGAGTTGTGTTTAAATCGATCCGGATCAGCAGCAAACAGGTCCCGCATATGTACCTGCCTCATCGTTTTAGCATGAGTTTCCAATTTTTTCCATTCAGACAACTGTGTCAGATCAGACACCATCCACCCCCCTTTATTTTAAAACGAAACTTCTGTCCCCAAAAAACATACGTAATGCAACAGGTTACCCGCGTATACGAAAAATACCAAGTGTCATCTGACCTTTTCAGATCTCAGCTTGCTTGTGCTAGTCTTGCCGACCATGGAATAGGGAGAGAATCATGGCCGGACTCAATATCGTATTTATCGCTTCGGAAGCATCGCCGTTGGCCAAAACCGGCGGACTTGCAGATGTCGCCGGTTCCTTGCCGCATGCTCTACAACACCTTGGGCATTCGGTCACCGTTATCATGCCGTTTTATCGTCGCCATATTACGGCCTCGGGGATCACCACAGTCGCTCTGAATACCAGTATCGAAATGTGGGCCGATGGTATTCAACGCCACTGCCCGCTACATGAGGCCAAGGTGGACGGACTGCGTTTCATCCTGATTGAACAGGATGATCTGTATGACCGCGAAGGTCTCTATGGCCCCTCCGGTGGTGCCTATGAAGACAACCTGCTGCGTTTCCTGCTATTTGACAGGGTGGCTCTGGAAGCAGCCGCACAACTCGGTAAACCGGTAGATATCCTGCATTGCCACGACTGGCAGACCGGTATGATTCCGTTACTTCTGCAAACACAGTATCAGCATCATCCATCCATCGCTTCGGCACGCTGCGTATATACGATTCACAACCTCGCCTATCAGGGCGTATTCGGAGCAGATTGGATTCACCGCCTCGGCATACCAAGCCATCATTTTCATCCCGGTGGCTTCGAATTTCACGGCCAGATTAATTGCATGAAAGCGGGCATTAGTTCAGCTCATGCTGTTACTACCGTTAGTCCCTCCTACGCAGAAGAAATCCTGACACCCGAATACGGTTGTCATCTGGATGGCTTCCTGCACAACCATAGCGTCAAACTGTCAGGCATTGTGAATGGTCTGAATATCGATGAATGGGATCCACTCAAAGATTCACATATTGCCGCCAATTATGGTGCCGGCAAGATTGCCGGTAAGAAGAAATGTAAAGCCGCATTACAACTGCAGTGCGGGCTGACTGTATCAGCTGATACGCCGCTGATGGTATTAATCTCCCGGCTGGCAGAGCAAAAAGGTATCGACCTGCTGCTGGAAAACACCAGATACTGGGTTGAACGCGATTATCAACTGGTGGTACTGGGCTCCGGTGATAGTCATTGTGAGAAGATGCTTCATCATCTGGCGGAAAGTCATCCTGCCAACATGTATTTCTGGCGTGGTTTCAATGAGGCACTGGCCCGCCAGATCTACGCCGGCGGCGATATTTTCCTCATGCCATCCCGTTTTGAGCCCTGTGGTCTGGGTCAATTAATGGCCATGCGTTACGGCACAGTTCCGGTTGTGCGTGCTACGGGTGGCCTCAAGGATACTGTCATTGATCATGCAACTCATCCAACCACATCAACCGGGTTCCATTTTATCAAGGAGAGCCCGCTGGATTTCGATACAGCGGTCGAACAGGCCATTGAAGTGTATCGCCAACCACGCAAGTGGTCGGCAATCCGCAACCGCGCCCTGAAACGCAATTCCTCATGGGAAGCCTCGGCTACTGATTACGTCAATCTCTACCGACAACTACTGAGCACATGACCAATGTTCTGGCTGCCGATATCGGCGGCACCAATATCCGTCTGGCCATTGTTGATCCACAAGGACAAATCGTAGCTGAATCACGTATTCAGGCTGAATTAAGCCGGCATGCAGAGACATCACAAGCAACGGCAGAAACGCATGTGATAAAAACCCTGACCGAAGCTATCAAACCGTTCGCCAACCAATATAACATCAACACGCTGGGCATGGGTTTCCCGGGCTTTTTCCATGGCCAAAACGGGCTTCTGTCCGGCTCCCCCAACCTCCGACTGCTACAGGACTTTGCCTTGGCAGAAAGACTATCCGACACACTTGGTATGAGCGTTGCGGTTGAAAATGATGCACTGTGTGCCGCCATTGGCGAACAAAAATATGGTTCAGGACAAGGTCGCGCCAATCTGTTGCACATCACCCTCGGCACCGGCATCGGCAGCGGCCTGATTTTAAACAACACTCCCTATTCCGGCGAACACGGCATGGCTATGGAGTTCGGTCACCTTTGCATTGAACATCACGATGGTCGACTGTGCGGTTGCGGCAACCACGGTTGCATCGAGGCCTACGCCTCAGCGACCGCGTTGATGAAACGGTTTACCGAAATATGTCAATGTGAAGCTGCAGATGCCAAATCAATTTTCGAACAGGCGCGGCAGGGCCATGTATGTGCAATCACCATCACCAATGAAGCAGGCAAATATCTGGGCATGGCCATTGCCGAGGCTGTGAAACTGCTTGATGTCACCACGATTACCGTCAGTGGCGGGTTGACGGGGGGATGGGATATTCTCCACCCTGCCCTGAAGCGTGAATTGGATAACAACCTGATTCCACCATTGAAAGGTAAGGTTGATGTGATTCGATCCAAGCTGGAAGACAACGCAGGCCTGCTAGGTGCCGCAACGATTGCCAGAGACACCTGATTCACCTGTTATCGACTACTGGTTTCTTATTCCCGTGAATAATCATGGCGGCGATCTGCTTAACTTCGGACAGGTGCAGACAAAGTTAAGCGACTGAGCTATGACGTTCGATCATTGAAAGGG
>CAZBEN010000012.1:0-25644 GCA_964490955.1 uncultured Zetaproteobacteria bacterium
CCGGTGTGCTGATCAAGAATGCCGAAGCACTGGAGATCATGGAGAAGGTGGATACCGTCGTTGTGGATAAAACCGGTACGTTGACTGAAGGGAAACCGACGTTGACCACAGTTGAGGCTATGGATGGCGCAGATGAAGATCAGGTGCTGCGCTGGGCAGCCAGTCTGGAACGCGCCAGCGAGCATCCGCTGGCTGAAGCGATTGTGGCCGGAGCAAAAGCGAGAGGGCTGGAGCCGGAATCTGTAGAGGGATTTGCGGCCATTACCGGCAAAGGTGTCAGCGCCAGTGTGGGTGGAAAAGCTGTATTGCTCGGCAATGCAACGCTGATGGGTGAGCGCGATGTCAGGATATCCGATGTGGAAACCTTGGTGAAAGATCATCAACTGGGTGGTGAAACCGTGATGTATCTGGCTGTGGATGGAGAGCTTGCCGGTGTTGTCGGCGTATCCGATCCGGTCAAGGCGACGACGCCGGATGCCATCAAAGCGCTGCATGATGAAGGTGTCGAGGTGGTGATGTTGACCGGAGACAATCATCACACGGCAGCGGCAGTAGCTGCAAAACTGGGTATTGGCCGTTTTGAGGCGGATGTATTGCCGGATCAGAAGGCAGCCGTGGTCAAGGCATTGCAGGCAGAAGGTAAAACGGTGGCGATGGCCGGTGACGGGATCAATGATGCGCCGGCGCTGGCACAGGCGCATGTCGGCATCGCCATGGGCACTGGCACGGATGTGGCGATGGAATCTGCCGGCGTGACGCTGATCAAGGGGGATCTGACCGGCATTGTGCGGGCGCGCCGTTTATCCCGTGCGACGATGAAAAATATCCGTCAGAATCTGTTTTTCGCTTTTATCTACAACTCCGCCGGTGTGCCGATTGCCGCCGGTGTCCTGTATCCGGTATTCGGGCTGCTGTTGTCGCCGATTATTGCCGCTGCAGCCATGAGTTTTTCTTCCGTGTCGGTGATTACCAATGCGCTCAGGCTGCGTAAAACCCCACTGTAACATGCTGTAAGACATGTAATGGTTGCTAAATGTGAAATATTGAATCGGCTGGGATAGCCTTCGCCGATATGAGTGTGTCGGCAAAACAGTTGAAAACGGATTTCCTGATTATCGGCAGCGGTGCTGCAGGGTTACTGGTGGCCAGCAGATTAGCTTCGCATGGCGACGTCATCATCGTTAACAAGGGTACATTCAAAGATTCCAGCTCCTGGAATGCGCAGGGTGGCATTGCCGGCGTTACATCAGGCAAAGATTCGTTCGAATCGCATGTACAGGACACCTTGAGTGCAGGCGCCGGGCTGTGCCATGAAGATGTGGTGCGCGCTATTGTCAGTCGTGGCACGGCAATCATTGAAGAACTGATCGATATTGGCACCGGTTTCGACAGAAGAAACGGTGCGTTGCATTTGACCCGTGAAGGCGGCCACAGCAGCCGTCGCATTGCCCATGCCAAGGATGCAACCGGTCGCGCCATCTCCGAGGCATTGCTTGCCCAGGTTGCTCCGCATGCCAATATTATGCAGCTCGAACAGCATACCGCTATTGATCTGATTACTGGCCACCGTATGGGGCATACCGAGAACAACCGGTGTCTGGGCGCTTATATTCTGAATCCGGATGGGGGAGTGCTTACCGTTGCCGCCAGACACACGATTATGGCTACAGGCGGCGTGGGTAAGGTTTATCTCTATACTTCCAATCCGCATGCTGCTTCCGGCGACGGCATCGCCATGGCATGGCGGGCAGGCTGCTCGATGATGAATCTGGAGTTTATCCAGTTCCACCCTACCTGTTTGTTTCATCGTCAAGGTTCAAACATGTTGCTGTCCGAGGCTTTGCGCGGCGAAGGCGCACATCTGGTGGACCAGCAAGGTCGCCGTTTTATGTTTGATTATGACAAACGTGGCGAACTGGCCCCGCGCGATATCGTAGCTCGCGCCATTGACCATGAGATGAAAAAGCAGGGCGCGGACTGCATGTATCTGGATGCGCGTCCTATCGGCGATGTGGCGATTGCAGATCATTTTCGCAATATCCACGGCCGGTTGCTGGAACTCGGGCTGGATATGACGCATGAGCCCGTGCCCGTAGTGCCTGCAGTGCATTATTTATGCGGCGGTATCAAGGCCGATGTGTATGGGCGTACGGATATTGCGAATTTATACGCGATTGGCGAAACGGCAGGTACCGGTCTGCACGGTGCCAATAGGCTGGCCAGCAATTCGCTGCTGGAGTGCTTGGTGATGGCGGATTATTGCGCCGCTGATATATTGAAACAGCCGGAGGAGGCTGCTTGTACGGTGCCGCTCTGGGATGAATCGGGCATCGTGCCGGAAACCGAACGTATCCAGATCAAGCAGAACTGGGACGAGATTCGCGCCACCATGGCTCACTATGTCGGCATAGTACGTTCCGATGAGCGTTTGCGTAGAGCCAGGCGTCGATTGCGCCTGATTCAGGAGGAGATTGCCTCCTATTACTGGAAACATCCGGTCAGCCGCGATTTACTGGAATTGCGTAATCTGGCGCTGGTGGCGGAGCTGATTGTGCAGAGCGCCCAGCAGCGCCATGAATCGCGTGGTCTGCATTATTCTACCGACCACCCTGAAACTGATGGGCTGGCCAAAGATACGGTGCTCAAACCAGACGATATATGAAAGCGTGTGTTTATGTCCGTATTCAGGGGCGTGTGCAGGGCGTGGGGTTCCGTTATTATACACAAATCGAAGCGCGAAAGCTGGGTGTATCCGGCTGGGTGCGTAATTGTGCCGATGGCAGCGTCGAAGCGTTGATTTGTGGCGCTCCCGAACAGCTTGATGCCATGAAGCAATGGTTGAAACAGGGGCCGGGCTATGCGCAAGTCGACCATATCGAATTTTCTGCTGGTCATTTGCCGGATAACTGTAATGATTTTCGCATTGCTTAAGAAAGGTAAAGTCAAAGGCTTTCACCACAGAGTACGCAGAGTTTCACAGAGTAAAGACAAGATAGATATTACAGAGGCATAGCAACAACCATTGCTGATATTTTAAATGGTTTGCCTGTGCCTTCCTCTGTGAAACTCTGCGTACTCTGTGGTTCAAGATTTTCAGGGTTTGGAGGGTGAATGAGTTTTAGCGCGCAACAGGGTTTTGATCATGACAAGCCGGCCAGTGTTGGCATTCTGCTGACCAATCTGGGGACGCCGGATGCGCCGACAAAGGCTGCTCTGCGGGCTTATCTGAAAGAATTTCTGTGGGATCCGCGTGTGGTGGAGCAACCCCGCTGGCTATGGTGGCTGGTATTGCACGGTGTCATTCTCAATATTCGTCCGGCCAGATCAGCAAAGTCTTATCAAACAGTATGGACTGATGACGGCTCACCGCTGCTGGCCATCGGAAAGAAACAATGTGCTGCATTACAAAGAGCTCTGCATGAAAAAGCCGGTGATTCTGTGCATGTGGAACTGGCCATGCGCTATGGCAATCCGTCCATTGAGGCCGGTCTGGAAGCATTGCGCGAAAAAAACTGCCGCACCATCATCATTCTGCCGCTGTATCCGCAATATTCGGCAACCACCACCGGATCCATTTTCGATGCCGTTGCCGATGTGCTGAAAACATGGCGACGGATTCCGGCTTTGCATATGGTCGATGCCTACCATCAACACCCTGCCTACATCGCTGCTCTGGCAGACAGTGTGCGGGCGCACTGGCAGCAACATGGTCAGTCCGAACGATTGCTGATGAGTTTTCACGGGATTCCCGAACGCTATTTCAAAGCCGGAGACCCATACCCCTGCCATTGCCGCAAAACGGCATCCCTGGTGCGCGAAGCGCTCGGACTGGATGAAGACAGGGCTGCCATTTCGTTTCAATCCCGTTTCGGCAGAGAGCCCTGGATCCAGCCTTATACCGATGCAACCCTGAAAGCATGGGGCAAGGAGGGCGTGAAATCTGTCGATGTGATTTGTCCCGGATTTGCCGCTGATTGTCTGGAAACACTGGAAGAGGTCGGTTGCGAAAACCGTGACTACTTCCTGAACAGTGGCGGCGGGCAATACCGCTACATTCCGGCTCTGAATGATAGCGAAGCGCATATCTGCGCCTTGAGCCAAATCGTACTGGAACAGGTGCCGGGAATGCAGCCATGAATCATATCGTGTGCGGGGATCATTTTATCGGGAGGCAATACGCATGAGCCCAGTCGTCATGGCAATCACCGTACTTTGTTTCTATCTGCTGTTTTATCGCTTTTATGCCAAAGGCCTTCTAGCCAGGAAAATTTTTGCACTGGACGATAATGCAGCCACGCCAGCCCATACCATGCGTGATGATGTCGATTACATTCCGACCAACAAATATGTCCTCTTTGGTCATCATTTTGCCTCCATTGCCGGTCTTGCGCCGATGTTGGGGCCTGCCATTGCCGTCATCTGGGGCTGGGTTCCGGCATTATGCTGGGTGGTGTTCGGCACGTTGCTGGTCGGTGCTGTGCATGATTTTTCCGCGCTCGTCTTGTCCATTCGGCACAAAGGCCAGAGCGTCGGTACGATCGCGCGCGATGTCATCAGCCCGCGTACGCGTTTGTTGTTCCTGCTGGTGATTTTCTTCCTCGTGGCACTGGCCATGGGTGTATTTGTGCTGGTGATTTCCGGCCTGTTTGCCGCTCCCGACGCAGCCAATATCCCGGCTACTGCACATCCGGAAGCAGTATTCCCGACCTATTCCCTGATGCTGATTGCCATGGTGATCGGTTTTCTGGTGTACAAAAAGAATATGCCCTTGTGGCCCATGATCGGCATCGGCTTTGTGCTGATGCTGATCACCACGCGCATCGGCCTGGATATGCCAGTCACCGGGTTTTCGAGCGGTGACTGGACATGGTCATTACTGATTTACGCCTTTATTGCCAGCGTGCTGCCGGTCTGGTTGTTATTACAGCCCCGTGATTTTCTCAATTCGCTGTTATTGTATCTGGCATTGTTCTCGATGCTGGCCGGTTTTTTCATTCTGTCACCGGACTGGGTTGCGCCAGCGATTAATCCGAACCCGGCTGGCGCCCCACCGATGATGCCTTTCCTGTTCATTGTCATTGCCTGCGGTGCGGTTTCCGGCTTTCACGGTTTAGTCGCCTCGGGGACAACATCCAAACAATTAAACAGGGAAAGTGATGCGCCCTTTGTCGGCTATATCGGCATGGTCGGCGAATCGTTGCTGGCGCTGCTGGCGGTGCTCGCTACCACAGCCGGTGCTTTTGCCACGCGGGCCGACTGGGAGTCTTTCTACGGCTCATGGGACAAAGCCGCCGGCCTGCATCAGAAACTCGGTGTGTTCATTCAGGGCAATGCCAATTTTATTCATCAGCTCGGTATACCACTTGATTACGCGGCCGCATTTATCTCTGTAGTTGTTGTCGGCTTTGCCATGACATCAGTCGATACCGGGGCACGTTTGCTGCGTTTTAATCTGGAAGAAATCGGCCAGACCATCGGCGTTAAAGCGCTCGGTAACCGCTATATTGCCACCACCCTCGCCATTGCCGCTATCGGTTTTTTCGCCTTTTTCAAAATGGATGGCAAACCTGCCGGCCTGTTTCTGTGGACACTGTTCGGCACCACCAACCAGATTCTGGCCGGGCTGACACTGCTCACCGTGACGATCTATCTGTATCGCAAAAAGAAACCGATTCTGTACACCCTGTTACCCATGCTGCTGGTGCTCGGCGCCACCATTTCCGGCATGGTGATGGGTATATTCAAAGCCATCGGTAAAGAGCAATGGACGGTCGCAACGGTTGGCGCAGTAATTTTCGTATTGGCCGGATGGGTATTGATTGAAGCGCTGATTGTAGTCAGAAAAGTAAGGGCGGAAAGAATCGACATGGCCTAAGCACTCGAAATGGAATCTTTTGTATAATCATGGTGCATAAGCTCCCGAAACAGCTTGGCCCAAAAATACACACTACACCAAAGCCTTTTTTCGGGATGCGTCTGCTTGTTTAAGTTGCTGTTCAACTTCGGGACACGCTTGCGCCAAACTCAGAACAGCACTTCGGGTTAATCTTAGAAGCGTCAGAGATTGTTTGGCGGTTACGCTTGCTTTACGAACCTGATCCCCCAGCAGCGCCATTTCGCCAAAAAAATCACCTTCCCTCAGTTCAGCCAACAACTCAGTTATACCACCATTTTTATGGCAGCTCACCTCTACAGATCCTCTGGATATAATGTATAAGGCATCCCCTTTTTCTCCCTGTTTAATGACCGTATCTCCGTGAATAAAGGTTACAACAGCAGCATGATCCCCCAACAGCGAAGCAGTTTCTTCAGAAAGAGATGAGAACATAGGAACCATTTGAATCAGGTCCTTGGCCGAAAGCGTCAGGGGCTGATCACCATCTTTTGGAATCATCCTGGTTGCGGTTGCTAATAGGCTTTGAATTCGATTGTAAGCCTTCCTGCAGATTTCGCCATGTTTGTAATCATCTTCAGCCTGCCAACTGGCTCCTGCCAATGCTACCTGCATGCCTAGTCGTGTTTCAAAGTGTGTGAAAAAATCGGGGAAACTATTGCGTATTTCATGAACCTCCGCGTATAGCGACGCCAGTTTTTTTCTATAAGAATCACAAATGGTATCACGAGCTTCCTCGTTAATGTCTGCCCGCGATTGCAAATGTGCGATAGCTGCATCAGCCATAAGAATCCGTAGAATGGAACGGCGCAACCGCCCGGTAAACCGGAGCCGTTGATAGCTTGAAAGCCATCTGGCCATGCTATCGCGTTCGCGTAAGCTACGGAGGATTCGTTGCTCCATTCTAAGGATTGGGTTCAACTCTGCAGCCTCTCCACTGCTCATTTCACGTTCAAGTCGGAGTTCACTCCTGACGTCTACAAGGACATATTGTGGCACCAGCCCGGCATCTCGCAGATGTTCCAACTCATCAAGCTCGGCATGTGTCGCTATTTGCCGTGCATGCTGTCGTTGCTGTTCAGTATTAATGCCTACACCATGCTCTCGCATAGCATCATTGATCAAATTATCGACATGGCGCAGGCAGGCCCGCGACATAAATTTAGCTTTTTTCATGCGTTGCATAACTTGACTAGCATAAATTCGGGAATGCAGTTTCCCCTGTTCCAGCCCAGCCAATTCATCGCTGTCCAGATCATTTAGGCCTAATTTATTCATCAGTGGTTTGATGGTGGGAGCGTTGATCAATAGCGTAAATACCACGACACCCAGTGTCATATCCAGCAGTAATTGCCGTCCGGCAAGCTCTTCTGGCAATGACAGTACAATGGCGATTGCCAGACCACCCTTTAAACCTCCCCACCACATAATATGCTGGTCGCTTCTGCGCACTTCCGGCAAACTAAATTTTCGTAATGTGATGGGCAGCAATAGATACACAGCCGGTATGCGCGACAGCAACACCAGCACAATAGCCAAAAAGATGTATAGAATATGTTCATATAAACTTTGCAGATTAATAGAAAGGCCTACGAGGAGAAACAGCAGCGCATTACTGATATAGGCCAGAAACTCCCAGCTTTCGCGCAAATATTCACCTGTATGATGGGGGATACGGGTAATACCATAAACGCCCAGGCACAGTGATGCCCCAACAACGGCCATGACACCCGAAATATGCAGGAAGTGATCGGCTGTTATAAAGCTGACATAGGCGAGGATAATGGAGAGAATCAGAATCCCGCTTGGATTATCAGAAAGAACGCGCATCCATTCGCAAAAAAACAGCCCGAAAATAAGCCCAAGCAATGCGCCGCCAAAAAAGACGTAAAGAAATTGTCCGCCCGCACCGAAAACCCCTGATGCATCAATGCCCCCGGCAATGGCAATGCCCAGTAAAATATGTACGACAACAATAGCCGTGGCATCATTAAACAGGGACTCTCCTTCGACAAGCACGGTAAGCCTGAGAGGGGTGCCAAGTTCTTTAAAAAGAGAAATGACCGCGACCGGGTCAGTTGCCGATATAAGTGCACCAAATAGTAGAGCAAGTGGTAGTGGCATGTTCAGTATCAGGTGCAGCCCGGCTCCAACAACGAATGTCGCAAGTAACAACGCCGGAATGGCAAGCACAAGAACCGGAAAGATATCCTTGATCAGCTGGCGTGCATCAAGATTATAGCCTGATTCGAAAATCAATGCTGGCAACAAGACAAATAACACAAGATCGGGAGTAAGTTGAAAATGTTGCATGATTTGCAATGCAGGCCAAATCTGTGATGCAGCATTAATGCTCATCCCTATGCCAACAAGAATCACAGTAAATGGAATATGAAAATAGCGTGTTAGAGGCGCCGCACTCATGGCTAAAGCCAACAGCGCCATTATAACAAGTATGCTTTCGGATAACGGCATCATCAATCAAAATATAATCCAATTGATTGATCTTTGCACTACTCCCTGTTGTCATTGATGGTAACACATAATTTGTCCGGGCTGATCATCACCGCCAGGGAGATTAAAGATGGGAGCAACTCAGTTTACTCATGAATTTTTCAGGAGAGGCTTCTGCTGAGATTATTGTCTGGGGGCATCATAATATTTTCTCAACATGGGCTGAAGTCACCCACTCGCCGGATATCCAGATTAGATAGAGCCCAGCAGCATTCGCACTTTCCCTACGCCTATTCCTACAGGTGCAAAATGAATGCACCAGCGCTATGCTCGCGGTATGCGTTTTGCTCCATTTGTTCATCTTCACAACCATTCGGATTTCTCCCTGCTGGGAGCAAGCACGTCAGTCGACAGCCTGCTCAAAAAGGCGGTCGAGCTTAAGCAGCCGGCGGTGGCACTCACTGATTACGGCAATCTGTTCGGGGCCATCGAGTTTTACAGCAAAGCCATGCGCATGGGTATCAAGCCGATTCTGGGTTGTGAAGTCTATCTCTGCGATGATCACACCAAACGCGTGTCCGAAGGGCCAAGGGGGCCACGATTTCAGCAGCTGGTGCTGCTGGCCCGCAACAATCACGGCTGGAAAAACCTGATAAAGCTGATTTCCATCTCTTATCTGGAAGGTTTCTATTACAAACCCCGGGTTGGAAAACCATTGTTGGCTGAATATGCCGATGGCCTGATTGCACTTTCATCCGGCTGGAACGGGGAGGTGGAGCAACTGTTGCAAAAAGGGGACAGACAGGGGGCCAGACAGTCAGCACTGGCCTATAAAAACATGTTCCACGACAACTGTTTCTTCCTTGAGCTGCAACGCCATGGTGCAGCCGGACAGGAAGATGTTAACAGACAACTGATTGCGCTGGCAGGTGAACTGGACATCCCGCTGGTGGCCAGTAACAACTCCCATTTTCTGGCGCGCGAAGATTTTCAGGCCTTTGAGGCTATGATCGCGCTGCAACAGAATCGCAGCTTAAGCGATGAAGTATCCGGCTTTTTTACGCCGGAATATTATCTGAAATCGTATGAAGAAATGGCCGAACTGTTTGAAGATATTCCCGAGGCGCTGGAAAACAGCCTGCATATTGCTAACCGCTGCAATGTGGATCTTCAATTCGGCCATTACCAGTTGCCGGATTTTCAGCCACCTGTGGATATGGAACTGAGTGCCTATATGCGGTTGCAGTCACGTGAAGGGCTGGACGCCCGCTGGTCTGCGATTGTTGCCGGCAGCCCTGATGCTGATCGGCAGGTTTATGATAATCGTCTGGCCTTTGAGCTGGATATTATTGAGAAAATGAAGTTCCCCGGCTATTTCCTTATTGTATCGGATTTTATTACATGGTCGAAAAATCAGGGCATTCCGGTTGGTCCCGGCCGTGGCTCCGGAGCCGGTTCACTGGTTGCCTACTGTCTGAAAATTACCGACCTGGACCCGATCAGATATGGCCTGTTGTTTGAACGCTTCCTGAACCCGGAACGTGTTTCCATGCCTGATTTTGATATTGATTTCTGTATGAGCCGTCGTGAAGAAGCAATCCGCTACGTCACCGATAAATACGGCGAGGATAAAGTATCCCAGATCATCACATTCGGTTCGATGAAAGCCAAGGCAGTGATCCGTGATGTCGGCCGGGTGCTGGAGATGGAACTGGCCAAGGTCAATACGATTGCCAAGCTGGTTCCCAACGATCTGAAAATGACACTGGAAAAAGCACTGGTGGAAGAGCCGAAACTGGCCAAAATGATTGAACAGGACGATGACGTCGCACGCCTGTTTGAGCTGGCCAGAAGACTGGAAGGATGTCATCGCAACGCCGGCAAACATGCTGCCGGTGTAATTATCAGCCGTGAACCGCTGACCGAAATTGCGCCGCTATTCAAGGTCGCCGGCGAAGAGGGAAAGGTTGTGCAGTGGGATATGGCCAATGTCGAAAAGGTTGGCCTGATTAAATTCGATTTTCTGGGGCTGAAAACACTTACCGTCATTGATATCGCCTGTAAATTGCTCAAGCAGTACGATCCGCGCCCCGAAGCACAACATTTTGATATCACCACAATTCCAATGGATGATGCTGCCACCTTCAAGCTGATGCAGCGTGGTCAAACCGGTGCCGTATTCCAGGTGGAATCCTCCGGCATGCGCGACCTGCTTACCCGTCTGCGCCCCGATTGTTTTGAAGATATTATTGCACTGGTAGCGTTGTATCGGCCCGGACCGCTGGAATCGGGCATGGTGGACACTTATATTGAATGCAAACACGGGCGCCAGGAAATTGTCTATCCGTTGAAGCAGCTGAAGCCGATTCTGCAGGAAACCAATGGTGTCATTTTGTATCAGGAACAGGTGATGCAGATTGCCCAGGTCCTTGCCGGTTTTACTCTCGGGCAGGCTGATATGCTACGCCGTGCCATGGGCAAGAAAAAACCTGAAGAGATGGCTATACAGCGTAAAATTTTCATGGCCGGTTCCGAACAGCAGAAGATCAATCACGACAAGGCCGAGCAGATTTTCGATCTGATGGAGAAATTCGCCGGCTACGGTTTCAATAAATCCCATTCTGCAGCCTATGCACTGATATCTTACCAAACGGCCTATCTCAAAGCGCATTTTCCGCAGGCTTTCATGGCCGCTACGCTCTCTTGCGACATGGGCAATACCGACAAGGTGGCTATTCTTGTCACGGACTGCCGCAATATGGATATCGAGATCCTGCCACCGCATATCAATGCCTCGGACTGGGAATTCCGACCGGAAAATGATGCCATTCGTTATGGTTTGGGGGCCATCAAAGGGGTGGGAGAAGCTGCTGTTCGGGCTGTTGTTGCCGAGCGCAAAAGCAATGGTGCATTTGCCAGCTTTGAAGATTTGATGCTGCGCAGTCCTGCTCGCACACTCAATAAGCGTATTCTGGAAGCGCTAATCAAGGCTGGTGCATTGAATGAGCTTATTCCGCACCAGCAGGCAGCCCTTGAAGGGCTTTCCGACACCCTTGAGCAACTGAACCGTAAACGTAAGGAGTTTGCCTCCAACCAATCCGCCCTGTTTGAACTGGCTGAACCTGAAAACCATCAGGGGTTTCCGCTGACGCAGGTTTGGAGTCCCGGCGAATGTTTACAGGCAGAACGCGAGGTGCTCGGTTTCTATCTGACAGGGCATCCGCTGGAGGCATATCTGAATCGCTCCAGTGGACTGGGCAATTGCAATTTAAGTCAGCTGGCAGCTCGCGAAGATGGCGCCCAGGTTGTCATTCCGATTGGCATTTCCAGTATCCGGCAGTATCACGGCGGTCGCGGTACCATGGCATTTATTCAATTGGAGGATTTGCACGGACAGGCTGAGATGGTCTGTTTTTCCAAGCTCTACAACGAATCCGCCGAATTACTGGCCGCTGATCAACCGCTTCTGGTGGCAGCCAGAGTGGATAAATCCAGAGGGGATGAGCCGACCCTCGTGGCCGAAGCGATTGCCTTGCTCGATATAATTCTGCCGGAACTGGTGACCGAAATTCAGATTTCTGCCGCCAGCATAGCCTGGGATGAGGTAACTCTCGCACGCCTGAAGTCTGCAGCCAGGGGAGGCAAGGCACGACTATCATTCCATGTATGCCTGCCTGACGCTAGTCTTGCGGTCCTGTCAACCGGCCCGTGTATCGACTGGTCTGATCATGTAAAAGCGCAGCTGGAAGCGCGTTTCGGAACAGAGGCGATACATATTCGCTGTAAATCGTGGAAACCACCGCGTAAACAGCAGCTTCGGCGGGGCAGTTGATGATGGCGAGCTTTCCCTGCGCCGAAGAGTGATGCCATATTATTTGGAGCACCAATTGCTTGATATTACACAGGAGATAAACAGTGGCCTACAGTTACCTTGAATTTGAACGTCCAATTGCTGAACTGACATCGAAAATTGAAGATCTGTCGAGTATGGGGTCCGGCTCCGGCGTCAATATTGCCGAAGAAGTCGAGCGCCTGAATACCAAGCGCGATAAACTGATCGAACAGATCTACAGCAATGCAAGCCGCGCCCAGATTTGTCAGCTGTCGCGCCATCCGGATCGCCCCTATATTCTCGATTATATTCCGCAATTATTTGATGATTTCCAGGAACTGCACGGTGATCGCGCCTTTTTCGATGATGCTGCTATCGTCGGTGGCATTGCCAATTTTCGCGGCAAAAGCGTCGTCATTGTCGGTCACCAGAAAGGCCGTGATACCAAAGAAAAACTGAAACGTAATTTTGGCATGCCGCGGCCAGAAGGTTACCGTAAGGCATTGCGCCTGTTCAAGCTGGCTGAACGTTTTGAAATGCCTGTGCTGACATTTATCGATACGGCCGGCGCATGGCCCGGCATTGATGCTGAAGAACGGGGGCAGAGTGAAGCGATTGCACGTAATCTTCAGGAACTGGCTGCATTGGAAGTACCGGTAATTTGCACCGTAATCGGTGAAGGCGGTTCCGGCGGCGCACTGGCTATCGGCGTCGGTGATCGCATGTTTATGCAGCAATTCTCCACCTATTCGGTTATTTCACCGGAAGGCTGCGCTGCTATTCTCTGGCGTGACAGGGCTTTTGCCGAAGATGCGGCGGAAGCCCTGAAACCTACAGCTACTGATTTGCAGGCGCTGGGCTTGATTGATGCCATTATACCTGAACCCAAAGAAGGGGCCCATCGCAACACCGAAGAGGCTGCCGAGCTCATTGCTGAAACACTGGAGAAGGCCTTAAACGAACTGCTTGAACAACCGTTGAACAAACTGCTGGAACAACGCACAAAGCGTTTACGCAATCTGGGTGCATTCGCCACCAAATAAGCAGCACACACTCACGGAGAGGTACTCGAAGCGGTCATAACGGCACCGACTCGAAATCGGTTGGGGGTTTAACGGCCCCACGCGGGTTCGAATCCCGCCCTCTCCGCCATATTATAAAAAAGCCGCTTTGTGCGGTCTTTATTTCATATGCGCAGTATGCCCAGAAAAGATCCCCCTGTTCGACCATGATTAAAACATAAAATCATTCACTGTGTCGGGAATCAAAACCACATTTAGCAATTAAAAATCAAATATTTACAACTTTCGGTGCGCGTAAGATTACGTATGGATTACATAAAAACACTTAATAAATCAGCGTTTCCGCGGCACAAAAAAGCACCCCGCCTGAAAACAGACGGGGTGCGGGTCAAACCATGGTTGTGGTTTAAGCTTCTGTAACGTTGCGAGCCTGAGGGCCTTTCTGACCGTCTTCGATTTCGAATTCCACTTTCTGACCTTCAGCCAGAGACTTGAAGCCTTCTGTCTGAATAGCTGAAAAGTGAACGAACACATCGTCACCACCATCGTCCTGAGCAATAAAGCCAAAGCCCTTGGTGTCGTTGAACCATTTTACTGTACCTGTTGCCATTTTTCATTTACCTCGATTTTATCTATATGATATGCATGCATGTTTATTAAGATTGTTACTGGGGAAAATCGAGAAGAAACTTCCGAATCGGCCAAAAAACTCTTTCAACAACCATGTCGTGCTGGGCGCACTTTATGTCAGTGATTCACATAAATCCAGAAAAACAATCAAACGCATGTGCAATAAGGCTCATACTATGCCTTGCCGTCCAGGCTTTGTTCAATATGATCAATACGCATCAGCGCCGGCGGATGGGAATCATGCCAGGCTGAATAAAGTGCATCCGGGGTGAGCGTACTGGCATTATCTTCGTACATTTTAACCAGTGCGGAGACCAGTGCTTCACCATCGCTATGCTTTACCGCATAGGCATCTGCTTCAAATTCATTTTTGCGCGAGAAATAACTCATAACCGGATCCATCACAAACGTAAACACCGGCAACACCAGCATAAACAGTACCAGCGCAGCATGATTTGACGGATGTGTCACGCCCAGTCCGTTATAAAACCAGGGCTGCTGCATCAGCCAGCCAAGCAGGGTGAAGCCGGCTAACGAGACCATGATCATCACAATTAAGCGCTTTTTTACATGTCCGTGATGGAAGTGTCCCAGTTCATGAGCCAGTACAGCTTCGGTCTCCACAGGTTCAAGTTGCTCCAGCAGGGTATCAAAAAATACAATGCGCTTGGCATTGCCAAGTCCGGTGAAATAGGCGTTGCCATGGCTGGAACGGCGTGAACCGTCCATGACAAACAGGCCGTTACTCTCGAAACCGCAACGATTGAGCAGTGATTCAATACGCGATTTCATCTCGCCCTCCTGCAGTGGCTGAAATTTGTTAAACAGCGGGGCAATGAAGGCAGGGTAAGCCCATATCATTAACAACATAAATGCTGTCCACACAAGCCACGCATACAACCACCACCAGGTTCCGGCGCCGTCCATCAGGCTGAGGATTACCCAGCCGAGCGGTGCACCGATAGCCATCATCAACACAAGTTGTTTGACCATGTCACTGATATACAGGCCGGGAGTCATTTTGTTAAAGCCGAATTTTGCTTCAACATTGAAGGTAGTATATATCTCCAGCGGCAGTTCCAGCATGTGTCCGATCAGAAAAAACAGCATCAGGAATATAACGCCGGTCCATATCCCGGAAAGACCGAACGAGGCCGTCACGGTATCCAGCAGGGCAAGGCCTCCGCCGACAGTCCAGATCAGCAGCAGTAACAAGGCATATATTTGTCCGAAGTTTCCCGGGGTCAGCCTGGCAACTGTATAATCTGCAGCTTTTTGATGTGCAGAAAGGGATATTTTATCACGAAAGCGGGAAGGAACATGATTCCGGTGGCCCAGAACATGCACCTTTTGTCTCTCTGACAAATATAATCCGATTGCTGTAGCAAGAGATGCGAACCCCAATACTGTCCATGTCCATGTTGTCATGGCAAACGCTGTTGTCATATGATGCCTTCCTGATAGTACTGAATAATACGTTGAAAAATATGGCTATAGCCTGAAAAGTTCTATATTTGTGCCTCAATACTGGCCAGCCCGCGTTGCAAACTAATCGCTGATTGCAATATCGGCACTATTAAAGTGGCGACCTTACCCTCATCGAAACTGTGTTTTAATTCAATCAGCGGCTCCAGGCCCATTTCTTCCAGCACATCCCGATGCCCGGCATCATTGCTTACATGGCTGGCCAGCATCCAGCCTGCAATGCGGACATCCCATGCGATGGCCGCGAGCGCAGCCGTTGCGGAAGAGAGGCCATCGAGCAGAACCGGAACACCCTTTAAGGCAGCACCACGATATAATCCGGCCATGGCAGCCATTTCCAGTCCCCCCAGCTCCCTGAGAACATCATGGGAAGGCGTGCCGACGGCACGGGCTCTGGCTTTTTCTATTGCCATCAGCTCGCAGGCATAGATGTCAGGACTTGTATCAGAATCCGATGTCAATGTCTGCTCCGGAGACAAGCCAACCAGCTCGGAAATGATTGCTGCAATGGAGATACGGTCTCCTGCCGCAATGGAACCTGCAATGAGTAAATTGGCGCCTGCTGCAATAGCGCGGTTGGCCATTTCTTCACCGATACCGACGATTTCCCAATATTCCGCATGACTCATGGCTGATTCGACTGTGATATCAGCGGTGCCGGAAGAGCGTACTTTGGCATGTTCTACCGCATCGATATCAGCAAGGCATCCGTTCACACCAACATCAACAATATGCAAACTGCTACCTGACTCTCGACATAATTCAGCGATAACAGCATCGCTTGCAGTGGCATTACAAAGCCTCTCGCTGGTTGGCACTGTCTTATGATACTCAATATTGCTGGCCACGCAGTGATCTGAAGCAAATAAAACTGTTGCAGCGCGAATGGCATCAGGAATTTCCTTGTTTTGGCGCTTGGAAAACCACAGGGCCAGGCTCTCCAGTTTGCTCACACAACTGGAAGGCTGCAACAGGATACTGTGATGATCCTGCTCAGGATGTATGGAAGGAGGTTTCATGATTAATATCCTCCTGCATGGAGAGGTTCAATTTTCATACAGGTATCAGTATAGACCATATTTTTCCAGCCCGCATGATTCATGAACCTTGCGGGCTGATACCAGTTCAATCATATGAGTGGATCAATTGCCTTATGGCTTCAGGGTCAACATTGTCGGCCACAAAGGCATTGCCAATATCATGCAATAAAACATACCGAATCCGGTCGCCTATATTCTTTTTATCATGCCCCATTGCATCCAGCCATGCATCAGCGTTGTAGCTCGGGATAGCCGTCGGCAATCCGGCCTGTTGATAACAGTCGCGAATCTGTTCTTCAATGCCACTAACGGCATAACCCAGTTGCTCAGACAGGCGTGCCGCCATTAATGTGCCCATAGCAACGGCTTCGCCATGCAGCAACTCAGTATAATGTGTCATCGACTCAATGGCGTGGCCAAAGGTATGCCCCAGATTCAGCAATGCACGCATACCCTGCTCAGTCTCGTCGGCCATCACAACTTCGGCTTTATGGCGGCAACAGGTGTGAATCATGGTTGAGAGTGCCCCGGCATCCAGGCGCTGCACACGTTGCATATGCTGTTGCATCCAGCCGAAAAAAGCGGCATCCCTGATCAATCCGTATTTGATTGCTTCACCCAGCCCGGCCCTGATTTCACGGATATCCAGCGTACTTAATACAAGCGGGTCAATCCACACAAGTCGGGGCTGATAAAAAGCCCCGATCATATTTTTTCCGTGTGGATGATTGATCGCTGTTTTTCCGCCCACACTGGAGTCTACCTGTGCCAGCACCGTGGTCGGCAGCTGAATAAACGGGATACCCCTCCGGTAACAGGCGGCGGCAAAACCGGTCATATCACCCACCACGCCACCGCCCAACGCGATGACCGGCTCATGGCGAGAGAGCCTGGCATGCATCAGTGCATCCATGATCCGGCTGAAGCTGTCCATTGTTTTATATTGTTCGCCATCGGCAAGGATGCATTCGGAAACCTGCCAGCCGCTCTGCTTCAGCGAATCGCATACCTGCTCCATATACAATGGCGCAATGGTTACATTACTGATAACCATGCAACGGGCAGGCGCATCAAACAATTCACCCATTGCATCACCCAGTCTGTCCATACATCCCGGTTCGATGTGAATATCGTAGGATCGGGGTCCCAGATCAACCCGATAAACCTGTGCGTTGGTAATCATTTTAGGCATGTGCCGACTCTGACATTTCCTCACGCTTCAGAGAAGCTGAAAAACTCCGTTTTCTAAGCAATAGATTCAGGAAGGAATGAATTTCAGCGCCACACCGTTGTTGCACCAGCGCTGGCCGGTCGGTTCAGGGCCATCATTAAAGACATGGCCCTGATGACCACCACAGCGGGCGCAGTGATATTCGGTGCGTGGAAGAATCATCATAAAGTCCCGTTTTGTTTCAACACTGCCCTCAATCGGCGCGTAAAAACTGGGCCAGCCGGTACCGCTGTCGAATTTTGTATCCGATTCAAACAGCGGTAAATCGCAACCGGCGCAAACATAGCTTCCCTGGCCATACTCCTTGTTCAGGCTGCTGCTAAATGCCCTTTCTGTCCCCGCCTGCCTGAGTACATTGAACTGCTCCGGTGTTAAAAGCTGTTTCCATTCAGCCTCGGATTTATGAATTTTTTCAATCATACGTCCCTTCCTTTCCCTGCCAGCATCAATAGCCAGCGGCAGGCTTAACAATGCTGCCGCAGCCAGTCCGGCCTGAAGAAATGTTCTGCGCTTCATTCTGTTTCTCCCCACAATTGCTTCAGTCGCTGATCACGGCCACAGTTATAACGGTAAAATTTATAACGGACCGGATTCTTGAGGTAATAGTTCTGATGATATTCCTCAGCCGGCCAGAATTCCGTCGCCTTGGTAATCTCGGTAACAATTTCACCGTTAAATAGCTTGTGTTGCATCAGTGCTTGCTTTGATGCTTCGGCAGCCTGCTTTTGTGCTTCGGAGTGGTAAAAGATAGCTGGTCTGTATTGTGTGCCGACATCACAGAACTGCCGGTTGGCGGTTGTCGGGTCTGAATTGCGCCAGTACACATGCAGCAGTTCCTCATAACTGATGCGCTTCGGATCAAATAGCACCTGCATTGCCTCAGTATGGCCTGTCGTGCCGGCAGATACCTGTTGATAGGTCGGATGTTTCTGATGGCCGCCGGTATAGCCGGATGTTGTGGAAATGACTCCCGGCAGTTCGTCAAACGGGTGCTCCATGCACCAGAAACAGCCTCCGGCAAATGTTGCGGTTTCTGTTTCAGTGGCAGTCGCTGTGCCTGTTGTCATGATCATGACCCCCAATAACAAAAGCAGTCGCTTCATCATATCTCCTTGAATAATAGATGATGACTTCGTAAAAAGTCATCATCGCGCCCATGGACGGGCGCGCAAATCAATGTCTTACGGCGTAAGTCATTGATTTGTAAGGAAAGTGAAAACCGCGCTTTTCGCTTTCCGGGGAGTAAAAAGGCCACGGACGGCCTTTTTACGACTTCATCATAGATTAGACGACGTGTAATACCGGATTATGACAGCCATTTCTGAAAAACAGATGAAAGATGCCGGAAGTGTTCCGAATGTGCACAATCCGGGCATGCAACACTACGATACCATCATTATCGGCGCCGGGGCTGCAGGACTAATGTGTGCAGGTACCGCAGCAGGCTTCGGAAAGTCGGTGCTGGTACTCGACCATGCTGACAAGGCAGGCAAGAAAATTCTGATTTCCGGTGGTGGTCGATGCAATTTCACCAATCGCTTTACCACTGCAGCCAACTTTATTTCTACCAATCCGCATTTTTGCAAATCCGCCCTGGCCCGGTTTTCTGCCGATGATTTTATCGCATGGGTGAAACAATCCGGCATCAGCTATCACGAACGTAAACACGGGCAATTATTTTGCGATGATTCCGCCCGGGATATTCTCGATATGCTGCTGCAACCATGCCGGGATTTCGGGGTGGAAATACGCACCCATACTGAAATCCTCTCCGTGGAAAAGACCAACCAATTCCTGATCGGAAGCAGTCACGGCAACTTCAGTGCCGAGTCGATGGTCATCGCTACCGGTGGCCTCTCCATTCCGAAAATGGGTGCCACCGCATTCGGCCTGAAAATAGCCGAATCGTTTGGTCTCAATATCATCAGGCCTGTCGCCGGTCTGGTTCCTTTCACCTTTACCGGCAACGAGAAAGAGGAATTAAAGGCACTGGCCGGCATATCGCTGCATGTTTCGGTATCATGCCGGGGTCAATCATTCTCTGAAGCGATGCTGTTCACCCATCGCGGTCTGTCCGGCCCGGCCATGCTGCAAATCTCATCCTACTGGCGACCGGGTGACGAACTCGATATCAATCTGTTACCGGATGCCGATATCGCTGATTTTCTTGAACTGAAATGCCAGGGGAGGCCACAGGCTCAACTGGGCACAGTGCTGTCCGAACTGTTACCCAAACGACTGGTACAATTGCGGATGAAAAAAAGCACCCTGACTGACAAAAAACTGCGCCAATTGGGTGAAAAAGAGCAGCAACAGATCGCCACCCTGCTGCACAACTGGCGACTCAAACCCAATGGAACCGAAGGCTACAGAACAGCCGAAGTGACCGTGGGCGGGGTAGATACCGATGCCTTATCCTCCAAAACCATGCAGAGCAAAACAGTTCCCGGTCTGTATTTTATCGGTGAAGTGGTCGATGTGACCGGTCATCTGGGCGGCTTCAATTTTCAGTGGGCATGGTCATCGGGTTATGCTGCCGGCATGGCTATCGCTGAAGCTTCATAACCGGAAAATCCGGGTTCGACAGCCTGTCTTATCTGAAGGATTGTGGATCAATCTCATATTTGCGCAGTAATTTCCGTACAGTATTCCGGTTCAGTCCGAGCATTTCCGCCACTTTCAGTTGATTACCATGGCAGCGCTCCATCGCCAGCACCAATAGCGGCGGTTCGGTTTGTTCCAGCATATATTGATGCAGATTGGTCGCTTTGGCATAACCGAGCTGATGCAGATACTGGCGGGTGCAGCGTGTCACAGCCTGAGCCATTGTCTCTTCATCCTGTTGTGTATTGGTGACATTACCGAGTGCCAGCGCCACATCGGACAAGGTGATGCTTGCACCCGGGGTTAATACGGCCAGTCGACGCATCACGTTTTTCAGTTCACGCACATTGCCCGGCCAGTCGTGGCGACAAAGCAAATCAACCGCATCATCGAGCAGGATCGGTACATCCATACCAAGCTCTTCCACCGCTTCATCCAGCAAATGAACGGAGAGTGCCGGAATATCATCACGCCGTTCACGCAAGGGTGGAATATGAACAGGAATCACATTCAACCGGTAATACAGATCCTCGCGAAATTCACCCTTGTTTATTTTTTCCGGCAAATGCTGATGTGTGGCTGCCAGCAGGCGCACATCGACCACTTTCGACTGACTGCCGCCCACCCGCTGCACCCGGCCCTCTTCGAGCACACGCAACAGTTTGGCTTGCAAAGCGGCCGGCATATCGCCGATTTCATCGAGAAACAGGGTGCCGCCATCTGCCTGTTCAAAACGGCCTGCACGGGTTTTATCGGCACCGGTAAACGATCCCTTCTCATGACCGAACAATTCCGATTCGAGCAGATCGGCCGGAATAGCTGCGGTATTAATGGCAATAAAAGCTTTATCTGCGCGCTGGCTTTGCTCATGCAGTGTGCGGGCAACCATCTCCTTGCCGGTACCCGATTCGCCTGTAATCAGCACGGTTAAATCGGAAGTCGCCACGCGTCCCAGGGTACGGAACATATCCTGCATGGCCTGACTTCGGCCGATAATCAGATCTTCCCTCACCGCCGGTTTTGCCGCTGCCGTTTTCTGCACCGGGCGCACGCGCTGAACCAGCTGGCGCACTTCATCCAGATCAAACGGTTTGGGCAGATATTCCATGGCGCCAATGCGATAAGCTTCGGCAGCATGACCAAAGGTGGTTTCCGCCGTTAACAACACCACCGGCATCTGTATCGTCCCCGTTGCCAGAAAATCCATGCCGTTGCCGTCCGGCAGATAGACATCGAGAAACACAATGCCGATATCATCGTTTGTCAGCTCCTCTTTTGCCTCGGCAATCGAACCGGCCTGCAATACGTCCAGGCCTTCTTCGCGCAGCACCTTGTCCAGTATCCAGCGAATACCTTCGTCATCATCAACGATCAGAGCTTTCATAACTATTTCTCCCCGGGTTGATTCGACCCGTTGTCCGGTGATTTAACCGGCAGTTGCAGCGTCATGGTGGTGCGCCCGTTTTCACTTTTCACATTGACCCGGCCGCCATGCTCGAGCATCACCCGTTCAACCTGCGCCAAACCCAGCCCGCTGCCGCGTTGTTTGCCTGTCACATAAGGCTCGAACAGGCGATCCTGCAAGTCTTCAGGAATCATGGCACCATCATTGGTGATACTGATTTCAACCACTTTGCCCTGATGGCCGGGCAGATGCACCAGCGGTGCCATGCGCGTCTGCCATTCGATTTTACTCTCTGCCGCCTCCAGCGCATTTTGCCACAGGTTCTCAAAGGCCTGCCGCAAGCGGGCCGGATGGGCCAGGATATCGGGCAGACTGGGATCAAACACCCGGCTGATATAAATGCCATCAGGGTACTGGCCCTCCTGATTCGGAATAATATCCTGAATCAGGACATGCAGATTGGTCATCTCCATTTGTACGGACGCACGCGGACCGACCTGCAAAAAAGCATCGATGCGATCGCGGATCCGATCCACCCCGTTAATCATCTGCTCAACCGCTTCCTTGGCATCGGCATTCATCTCCTGCTCGGACAACCACTGGCTGGCACCTCTGAGCGCAGCCAGCGGGTTTTTCACTTCATGTGCCATTTCCAGTGCGATGCGTGCTACCGCCTCAGCCATTTCATGGCGCTTGGCATGCCGCTCAACCTCCGAGCGATGTGCTTCCGGCACAAAAATAGCGGCAATTCCTCCTTCATGCATACCAAGATGCAGCGATACCGGCATGCCGCCATTGAGCATACAGACATTATGCTCCGACACGCCACCGCCGTATGGTGTGAGCAGCGATAACAGTCGCTCAATTTCGGCCGACGGAGAAAACACATCGGACAGGTGATGGCCAATCAGTTGCCGGCTGGATTTACACAAAGCTTCCTGCGCCAGCAGATTCGCCTGCAAAACACGGGCCTCGCTATCGAGCAACAACATCGGCAGCGGCAGGATCGACAGCGGAACCTGTTCAAACAGCATGTGCAGCCTCCGGCGAAGACGAGTGACGCGCAGGCTCGAGTATATGCTGGTGTACATGCCCGCCCAGGCCGAGGAAATAACCGGCCGCCATATCCAGCATCTGTTGCCAGTCGGACAGGGTCTGGAATGATTGCCGGAATTCAGCCGAGCCATGCAAGCCCTTGCTGTACCAGATCACATGTTTGCGAGCCAGTTTGGCTGCCGTGCGAATACCATGATGTTCGGCCAGGCGATGTAAATGTTCACTAACGATTAACCAGCGTTCGCTGGCAGTGGGTGCTGCAGGCAACGGTGTGCCGGTCATAACCGCATGCACTTCACCCAGCACCCATGGATTTCCCTGTACCGCGCGACCCACCATGACACCGTCACAGCCGGAAATGCGAATCATTTCACGGGCAGATGCGGCATCAATGATATCCCCGTTGCCGATGACCGGAATTGAGATGGCCGCCTTGGCCAGGCCGATATCTTCCCAGCTGGCATGACCATGAAACATCTGGGCACGGGTTCGCCCGTGTACTGTCAGCATCTGAATACCGCAATCCTCTGCAATACGGGCAATATTCTCGACATTTTTGGATTTATCATCCCAACCCGTACGTATTTTCAGCGTTACCGGCACATTAACCGCTTTGACTACAGCTTCCAGCACTCGCGCCACCAGTTTTTCATCCCTGAGCATGGCCGAACCGGCGATCTGTTTACAGATTTTCTTGACCGGGCAACCCATATTGATGTCCACAAAATCAGCGCCGTGACCAACCGCCCAGCGCGCTGCTTCGGCCACAAACACCGGGTCGGCTCCGGCAATCTGAATCGAAGCCGGATGCTCATCATCACCCAGTTCGGCCATTCGCTCTGTACGCTCCCGTCCCATATCGACGGCACGGGAGGCAATCATCTCGGATACCACCAGCCCGACGCCGAAGCGTTTACAAATTTTGCGAAACGGCAGATCGGTAATACCGGCCATCGGGGCCAGCACCAGTGGTACATCAATATGGTGATTGCCCAATGTGAATCCGGGCAGCAGTTGCGTTGTCATATGATGAGTATTCCTGTTGCCTAAAAAATGTGCAAGCTTAGCTGGCTGCCGAAAATTCACCAGCTTTATCCGTACATATCATGTCTGTTGGGGACTTATACGCTTATCGCTTGCGGGTGTTCTGATCTGTTGTCAGCTTCGCGGCATGACAAGTTCAAGCAAACATCAGGGCATTCACTGGCCCAATACTCATTTTTTGCAATCAGTCGCCGATTCCAGCCAGTTTCCGGAGATTGAGCTGCCGCAAATTGCCGTGGCTGGTCATTCCAATGTCGGCAAATCATCATTGATGAACGCACTGTTCGGTCGCAAGGGGCTGGTCAAAACCTCCAAAAATCCCGGCTGTACCCGGTTACTCAACCTGTTCGATGTCGATGCTTCATTGCTGGTTGTCGATTTGCCCGGTTACGGTTATGCGCGGGCACCGAAAAAAGAGCAGAAACGCTGGATCAATATGATTGAAGGCTATCTGGCCCACGCTGATTTAAAGCTGGTGCTGATGCTGCTCGATATCCGGCACGGCCCCAAAGATTCCGATCTGCAGCTGATTGAATGGCTCAATGAGGGCGGGCTGCGCTGGTTACCTGTTGCGACCAAGGCGGACAAATTATCGGGCAATCAACGCAGCAAACGCCTGAAGGAAATGACCGATGCTATGGGCGGCATGCTCAGTCCGATTCCGACATCCAGCTTCAAGGGTAGCGGCATTGATAAACTGCGGGCTGTGATTCAACAGGAGATGCTTTAAGGAGATGTCGATGTATTGGCTCCTGCCAAATCAGCGTTTCCTTAACAGGATTAAACCGCGCGTTCAAACTTCGTAATCCACCACAGTGCGGGCAATCGCTGCTGCTTTGACGAGTGGAACAACAGCCTGATGCTCAGAGTGCGCTTGATAGGCTTTCAGGGCATCCCGGCTTTCCAGTTCGGCAACCAGAACCACATCGGCAGACTGTTCGGATTCGAGAAAATCGATACCGACCTCGATATTCAGCAAGCCGGGTATTTTCCCTGCCAGTGCCTCCAGGCGTTCCTTGATCTCTGCCGCATCTGCCTTGTCGCTCAATTTCCACATCACAATATGTTTGACCATCTTTGCTCCTAAGCTGCTTTCAATGTGCGGACATGGCTTTCTGCTTCCGGCCAGGTCGTACGTATGGCGAGTCGGAGTTCATAATCCTTTTGCAGTCCAATCCAGACATCTGGAGAAGTTCCGAAAAACTTACCCAGTCTAAGCGCCGTATCGGCAGTAATCGCACGCTTGCCATTGACCACCGCACTGATGCGGTTGGGTGGCACATCAATGTCACGAGCCAACTGGTTCATGCTGATTCCCAGTGGTTTCATAAAATCTTCCAGAAGAATTTCTCCGGGTGGAATGGGATCAAGCATATTTTTCGCCATGATATCACCTCCGTGTATACTCATGATTTAATGATAGTCCGTAATCTCCACATCAAATGCGTATCCATCCTGCCAACTGAAACAAATGCGCCACTGTTTGTTGATGCGGATACTGAACTGTCCTTTGCGATCGCCTTTCAATGCCTCCAGATGATTTGATGGCGGTATGCGCAGATCATCAAGGACAATTGCCTGATTCAGGTACAACAGTCTGCGCCTTGCCGGCCTTTCAAAAGCCCGAAAGGCCGAAACATCCATATCGGCAAACAGCTTTGCAGTTTTCTTGCACCTGAATGACTTGATCACCGAAGCATACTATTACGCATGGCGTAATAAGCAAATGCTACTGAGCAAAAGATCGCATGATTTATGTAAATCACTGCTATACTCATTGTACAGAATCTATCCGCCAGGGAAGTGCTGATGTGTCAGCGCTTCCACGCAGGCTATGGATGGCCTGCCAAATCAGGCGCGTAAGTGCTTGATTTGTAAGCGAAGGCAAAACGACGCTTTTGCCTGAGCGGGCTGATTTTTGCCAGGATGGCAATAAATCAGCATCTCC
>CAZBEN010000013.1:0-25505 GCA_964490955.1 uncultured Zetaproteobacteria bacterium
ATAACACTCTTGTGGCGCGCGTGCGCCTGTACTCCGGATTTAACGCGAGGCATATATCTCTCCTAACCTAAAACTAATAACTATATAAAGCGGTGGACGATTCAGCGACCTGGAACCAGACGGTCCAGTGACTTGGTATCAGCTGGTGAAACCAGCTCGGTACCACGCATGTTGCGTTTACGCTTGGGCGATTTTTTGGTCAGAATATGACTGGCAAAAGCCTTGTTACGCTTCCATTTGCCGCTTCCGGTCTTGGTAAAACGCTTTGCAGCACCGCTATTTGATTTCATCTTAGGCATTGTATTCTTCCTTCTCGTAAACTAAAAAAGACCCTCTGTAGGGCCTTTTTAACCCAACGGAGTTACTCTTATTTCTTGTGTGGCGCCATGATCATGATCATCTGTCGCCCTTCCATGTTCGGCATTTTTTCAGGCTTGCCAAACTCTTCTAAAAAACCGGCAACATTCTTCATCTGATCACGCCCGCGGTCAGTATGTGCCATTTCGCGGCCGCGAAAGCGCAAACTCACTTTCACTTTATTGCCCTGAGACAGAAATTTCTTCGCCATCTTCATTTTCACTTCCATGTCATGCACGTCGGTATTGGCACCAACCTTCACTTCTTTAATCTGCATCACATGCTGACGTTTCTTGGCAAGGTTGGCTTTCTTGCTCTGCTCGTATTTGTATTTGCCATAATCCATGATCTTGCAGACCGGCGGATTACTTTTTGCTGCCATCAGCACCAGATCAAGACCCTTGGCTGCGGCTTTGGAAACAGCGTCTCTCAGCGCTAAAACACCGAGCTGCTCACCTGTTGTATCGTCAACCACGCGCACCTCAGCGGCATCAATATCGTGGTTAATCGGCAAATCTTTTTTAATACACGGCTCCTTTCATTATCCAAAACGTCATATTCTACATACATTCACTCATGATCATCACGCTTCTTTTGCATCTCGGCAATCCAACCGTCAAGACTGAATATTCCAATATCCTGTCCGCTCAAATCACGCACACTGACCGTTCCTTCATTACTTTCCCGGTCTCCGGCAACAAGAATAAAAGGCACCCGCTCCAGCGTGTGGGCGCGCACTTTATAGCCGACCTTTTCGTTTCGCAAGTCCGCATCCACCCGGAAACCCGCTTTTTTCATCCGTCTGCAGCATTCTGCCACATATTCAGCCTGAGAATCTGTGATATTACACATCACTGCCTGTACAGGCGCCAGCCAGAACGGGAACCTGCCTTCGTGATGTTCAATCAGAATCCCGATGAATCGTTCCAGCGAGCCCAGAATGGCGCGATGCAACATCACCGGCGTCTGCCGTGATGAATCTTCTGCCACATATTGCGCATCCAGCCTGCCCGGCATGGAAAAATCGACCTGAATGGTCCCGCACTGCCATACCCGGCCCAGGCAGTCTTTCAACGAAAACTCGATCTTCGGCCCGTAAAACGCACCTTCGCCCGGATTCAGTCCGTATTCGATATCTTTAGATTGCAGCGCCTGATGCAGAGCCGCCTCCGCCTTGTCCCACTGCTCATCGGTGCCAACGCGATTATCCGGCCGGTCGGACAGGAAGATAATCACATCCTCAAAGCCAAAGCGTTTATAGACATCATAGGTCAGATCAATGAATGCACACACCTCATCCTGAATCTGATCTTCGGTGCAAAAAATATGTGCATCATCCTGCACAAAATTACGCAACCGCATCAATCCGTGCAGCGTGCCGGATGGTTCATTGCGATGGCACGAACCAAACTCGGCCAAACGTAGCGGCAGGTCGCGGTAGGAATGTAGATTCTGGTTGAACACCTGAATATGGCAGGGGCAGTTCATCGGCTTGATGGCGTAATCGCGGTTTTCTGTGCCGGTGGTGAACATCTCGTCACGAAATTTGTCCCAGTGACCGGACTTCTCCCACAGCTTGCGATCCACCAGTTGCGGTGTCTTGATCTCCTGATAACCATTGTCACGCATCACCGCACGAATTTCCTGCTCTACGCTCTGCCACACACTCCACCCTTTCGGATGCCAGAAAATCATACCCGGCGCTTCTTCCTGCAGATGGAACAGATCAAGTGACTTGGCTAGCTTGCGATGGTCACGTTTCTCAGCCTCTTCCAGACGATGCAGATAAGCTTTCAAATCCGCCTTCGATGCCCATGCCGTGCCATAGATACGCTGCAGCTGTTCATTGTCGGAATTCCCTTCCCAATAAGCACCCGCCACTTTCATCAACCTGAAATGTTTTAATACGCCGGTATTCGGCACATGCGGCCCCCGACACAGATCCGCCCACTCACCCTGCCGATACAGACTTACCGTTTCACCGGCCGGAATACGCGCGATCAGTTTGGCTTTGTACGATTCCCCAATCTCCTCGAAATGGGCAATTGCATCATCGCGATTCCACTCTTCACGGGAAATCGGCAACTTCTGATTGGACAACTGGCGCATTTTCTCTTCGATCTTTTTCAGATCTTCCGGCGTAAATGCACGCTCGAAAGCAAAATCATAATAGAACCCGTCTTCAATCACCGGCCCTATCGTCACCTGCGATTTCGGAAACAATTCCTGCACAGCCATCGCCATCAAATGCGAGGTGGAATGGCGAATCACTTCCACGCCTTCCTCGGATTTATCAGTAATCAGCGAAACCGCATCACCATCATGAAGCTGGTGGGATACATCCACCTGCTTGCCATTCACATTGGCAGCCACTGTCGCCCGCGCCAGACCGGCTCCGATATCTGCAGCCAGATCGTATGCAGTTGCGCCCTCGTCCAGGGTGCGGGATGAGCCGTCAGGCAGTTGAATGTTCATGGCGATGGTTTTCCTCCGATTAGATAAGCCCTGCATCCTATCTACAAAGCAAGCTGCGCCAAGCGCAAAAAAAGAGGCCGGACTGATTCAGTCCGGCCTCTCGGTTTATTCTACATTATAAATGGTAGGCTCGGGCGGTTTCGAACCGCCGACCCCCACCATGTCAAGGTGGTGCTCTACCCCTGAGCTACGAGCCTGTACCTGAGTAACCCCTTACGAGGGCGGCGAAGAGTATTGTTGCTCTCTCATCCGGTCAAGCCAACAAATAAAGCGTGCATGGTTCTCCGAGCGTAAGAAATCAGGCAAGCCGTCGTCTATTGTTTATATCAACAGGCATCCGGTTAGTACCCCTCCCCTATCCCCGCTAGCCGGATGCCAAAGTTTCAAGCCTGCACAGGATAAAAAAAGAGGGCGCATAAGCGCCCTCTGCAAAATACACTTGATAAATCTAGAAGTGATAGCTCAATGTTCCTGTTGCACTCCATATTTTTGCATCCATTGATGTGCCAACATTTACATTTGTCCAGTATTGCACCCATTCTGCGCCAAAACTGATTTGATCGGATACAAAGTATTCACCACCAGCACCATAACTGAACCCTGTTTTTGTGGCAGAGTCTTTAAGAACTGGAAGCCCCAATAGAGGAGCATTAATCGTCAAAGACATTTTTGCCGTAGTTCCGCCTGCCAAGCCGTACAGTCTGAAATCCTGAGCAACTGGATACTGCAACTTAAGAAAGTACGAAAAAATTGAATCGCCAGATAAGGTAATCACTCCGCCAGGGTAAGTGGTAGAGCCATTAGCTGTGGTTCCTATACGCAACTCACCACCCACAAACTCGTTAAAATCAACCCCGAATTTTGCATACCCGCCAAAAACAGTGTTCTTCTGGCTAACCCCTGGAGCTTTTAATTCCAAACCAAACGCACCAAGACCCGTCCCTGCATAGAATTTAATATCCTGAGCCTGTGCTACGCCGCTCATGGCAACCATCGCTGCCATTGCAATCAATAAACGTTTCATAAATTCACATCTCCTTTAAAACTGAACCGCATTATAAATATTTTTTGGACAGCGCCAAGAACAACTGCCCTACAACTGTAACCATTTTGATACAGCACGGCATGGCACATCATAATTTGCGCAAGCGCTCCAGCCCTGCCTTCATTTCATTACGCCTGGCTTTGGCCTCATCGAGCTCAAACTTCACTTTGGCAACCACAGCTTCCGGCGCATTATCACGGAACTTCGGATTGCCCAACTTGCCTTCGCGCATGGCGATATCTTTATCCAGTTTAGCCATATTCTTCTCCAGCCGTGCCAGCTCTTCTTCGATATTCACCAGCCCTGCCAGTGGCAAATACACCGTAGCATCAGCCAGTGGCGCAACTGCCGCACCCTCTACTTCAGCATCAGCATCCAGCCAGTTGAGCGACTCCAGCCTCGCCAGACTCATGATCAACTGCTCTTGCGTTGCCAGCTCAGCATGCACTTCTGCATCACAGGCGACTTTCGCTTCAATGCGTTTGCCGGGGTTCACATTCATCTCACCACGAATGGAACGAATAGCCGATACTACGTCTATCACCTTTCGTATGCGGCGTACCGCATCCTGATTGTGATCAACACTTGCCACATGCCAGTTCGCCGTCACCAGTCTGGCATCGGCACCATGTAGCTCCTGCCACAATGTTTCCGTGATATACGGACAGGTCGGGTGCAATAACTTCAACCAACCCTCCAGGGCCGTCAGCATCACAGTCTGCGTTTCTGCTCTGGCTGCTTGATCATCCCCATAAAGCGAAACCTTGGCCGCCTCCACATACCAGTCGCAATACGTACCCCATATAAAGTTATACAACACACCGGCAGCTTCATTGAAACGATATTCCGTCAGGGCTTTATCCACTTCGGCAGCAGCATCATCCAGTTCGGCCAGAATCCAGCGATTCACATCCACTTTCGGTCGCAGTGCAGTATCAGGAACCGCTTCACCCCGGTTCATGAATACAAAACGGGCCGCATTCCAGATTTTATTCATGAAATTACGATTGGATTCGATACGTGTCTCATCCAGTTTCACATCGCGGCCCGGTGTTGCCATATGAGCCAGCGTAAAGCGCAGCGCATCCGCACCGTATTTGCCGGACATCTCCAGCGGATCGATCACATTGCCCTTGGATTTGGACATCTTCTGACCATCGGCATCACGAATCAGGGCATGGATATAAATATCTTTAAAGGGAACCTTCCCTGTAAACTTCATCCCCATCATAATCATGCGGGCCACCCAGAAAAATATAATATCAAAACCGGTGACCAATACATTGGTGGGATAAAATTGATCCATTTCGGCTGTTTCATCCGGCCAACCAAGCGTGGAAAACGGCCACAGGCCGGAGGAGAACCATGTATCAAGTACATCCTCATCCTGCTTGATATGGCTTGAACCACAGCCTTCGCAGCAATCCGGAGCTTCGCGACTGACTGTAATATGATCGCAATCGTTGCAATACCAGGCCGGAATGCGATGGCCCCACCATAGTTGGCGGGAGATGCACCAGTCCTGAATATTACGCATCCATTCAAAATAGGTCTTTTCCCAGAACTGTGGCACAAAACGGATATCGCCATCTTCCACCGCTTTAATAGCCGGCGCAGCCAAGGGTTTGATATCAACATACCACTGGTCGGTCAGATAAGGCTCCAGAACAGCATGCGAACGGTCACCCCGGCCCACCTGATGCGTATGTTCCTCGATTTTATGCAACAGACCTTCAGCATCGAGATCCGCAACCACATGCTCGCGCGCTTCATAGCGTTCCATACCGCGATATTTCTCCGGCACAATCACATCATCCAGCAGATGCGCCTGCGGCGTCAGAATATTGATCAGCGGCAGATCATGGCGTTTACCAACATCGTAATCGTTGAAATCGTGCGCCGGTGTAATTTTCACACAGCCGGTACCGAATTCCGGATCAACATAATCATCGGCAATAACAGGAATCGTGCGCCCGGTCAGCGGCAGGATTAATTCCTTGCCGATCAGTTCCTGATAACGCGCATCATCCGGATGCACGGCCACGGCAGCATCACCGAACATGGTTTCCGGGCGCGTGGTGGCAACAATGACATGTTTGGACGGATCATCGGCATGCGGATAACACATATGCCAGAAATGGCCCTGCTCCTCATCATGCACCACTTCCAGATCGGACACAGCTGTTTCCAGTACCGGATCCCAGTTCACCAGCCGCTTGCCGCGATAAATTAATCCTTCTTCATAGAGACGAACAAACACCTCTTTGACCGACCGGGACAAGCCTTCATCCAGCGTAAAGC
Source organism: uncultured Zetaproteobacteria bacterium (assembly GCA_964490955.1). Lineage (GTDB taxonomy): Bacteria > Pseudomonadota > Zetaproteobacteria > Mariprofundales > Mariprofundaceae > Mariprofundus. The sequence continues at coordinate 6,179 of CAZBEN010000013.1, forward strand.
GTTCACGCGACCAGTCGCAGGATGCACCGAGCCGTTTGAGTTGATTCACAATCGTGCCGCCGGACTCCTCCTTCCATTCCCACACCCGGTCCAGAAACCGTTCGCGACCCAGATCCCTCCGGTGAACCCCTTCTTTGTCCAGTAAGCGTTCCACCACCATTTGGGTGGCAATACCGGCATGGTCTGTACCCGGCTGCCATAGCGTGGATTTCCCCTGCAAGCGCTGCCAGCGAATCAACATATCCTGAATGGTGAAGGTGAAAGCATGGCCCATATGCAGACTACCGGTCACATTCGGCGGCGGAATCACAATACAATAACTTTCATCAGCCGAAGTCGGTCTGAATGCATCCGAATTCAGCCACTGATCATTGATGGCAGGCTCGACTGCCTGCGGGTCGTAGGTTTTAGCTAGCTCATGCTGGCTCATGGGTTTCCTCGGTCTGGGTTCAGTTTAGTCGGCGCATGCTACGTGCAAGGGGAAATCGGGCAACCGGCACATATTTTCGGGGCGATCAATGCTATTTCAGCCCCCGATTCTATACCGGCATTGACCGCACAGCACAAAGCGACACAATCACGAACATGGAAACAGCTGTCCTGTTATTAGCCGCCGGCAGTGGGCGCCGGTTTGGCGGCGAGATGCCCAAACAGTATGTCGAGGTAAACGGCAAAGCCATTGTGCTACATACACTGGAGCATCTGGCACTGGAACCCCGGATCAGCATGGTCCAGCCTGTCATTGCCGAGGGGGATCATCATTTTGCCAAACTGATTGCAGACAAACATTTTCCGTTCGATGTACTGCCAGCAGTGACCGGTGGAGCAGAACGCTCTATATCCATGCAGCGAGGGCTGGCTGCCTTACCGCAGCATGTTGAACTGGTAGCCGTGCATGATGCCGCCCGCCCATTGCCATCGAAGGCATTATTATCCGATGTGCTGGATGTCGCCGAACGATTCGGCGCTGCAATTCCCGGCCTGCAGATTCATGATACGATCAAACGGGTGGATGCAGCAGGGAAAGTGCTGGAAACACCGCAGCGTCAATGTCTCAGAGCCGTGCAAACGCCACAGGTAGCAAAACGTCAGTGGTTTGAACAAGCCATTATGCAGGAATCAAATCGTTTACATATGCATACCGATGATGCCTCACTGCTTGAAGCTGCCGGATTTGATGTCTATGTCAGCCAAGGTGATGTTCTGAACCGGAAAATCACCACGATGGAAGATTTGGCATGGATGGCATCAGTACTCGACGAACATAATTGATATCCGGAAAGGGGATTGCTGATGAAAATTAATATCCGCGTAGGCCATGGTTATGATGTGCACCCGTTTGCCGATAACAGAAAACTGATCCTTGCCGGAGTTGAAATCCCCTACGAACGAGGACTGGCCGGCCATTCCGATGCCGATGTGTTATACCATGCATTGTGCGATGCATTGCTGGGAGCCGTGGGTCAGGGCGATATCGGCCACCATTTTCCCGATACCAATGCACAATATAAAAATACAGACAGTGCATTGTTTGTTTCACAGACAGTGAAACTACTCAAGACACTGGGATGGGAGATTGGCAATGTTGACTGCACCATCATGGCACAAGAGCCCAGACTTGCGCCGTATGTGCCCCACATGAAAAAAAATATGGCTGCCCTCCTGCTGGTTTCCGAGCAAGACGTGAATATCAAAGCGACGACCACTGAACGACTGGGTTTTATCGGTAGAAAGGAAGGCATTGCAGCCGAGGCTGTGGCTCTGGTTTCCCGTAATCGTTGAATTCAGACCATAAATATCAAAAACGCGACAGCTAACCTGATGTGCTGAGGCTCGGCCTAAGCGTAAAATCACCGGTCGCTTCGGGCACCGGTTCCACCAGTATCGTGAAAGCACGACTGCCCAGTGCCCGCACCGGCATCTTGTCTCTGGCCGGCCTGGGATACGGTACCTGACGAACAAGTTTGTCAGACGGTGGTAAATCTATTTCAAACGAAGATATTGCAATCTGTTTGTCCGGCTCTGTTTTCGAAAAAAAGCCTATTTCAATATTTGGTAACAACATATCACTGGCCAGCAGATTTTTGATATTGCCCCGAATGAGCAAAACCCTGCTATCATCATTGCGGACAATCCAGACAGATCGCACGCTTTCGGTGGAGATGCGCCAGTCTTTGGCACGTAATGGCATATCGAAACCGCTGTTGATCAGTGTACTACGAAACCAGCGATTATCCAGCCATGCATCTTTCTGCAACCAAAATCCACTACAGATAACCAGCAGCAGCACAGCCACAAACCACGGCCAGATATGTGCTGTTTTTCGAACCGGTGCCTGCTCCGATTGATCATTTTCAGGACAAAACTGATCAGTCACCGAAAATTCAAGGCCACATCGGTGACAGACGAATAAAACATCTTCAACATCGTGTGTGATATCATAACTTGCCTGGCAGTGCGGACATTCAAGATGCATGCGCGCATATTGAATATTTACATGCCATTTGTCAGCAGCACGATATCACCAATCATAAAAAACAGCACTATCCGCCAGTGACAGGTTGGCACACCGAAGCTACCGTTTGCAGCCATGTCAGCAGACCATTCCATGATTCAAATGCAGCGTCTCATGCTCCGATACCCGACCGGAAAAACAGCTCTTTCCGGCCTGACCCTGGATATTTCACAGGGACAGTTTGTGTATCTTGTCGGAGAAAGTGGGGCCGGAAAATCTTCCTTGTTACGCATGTTTTACGGCGGGATCCGTCCGACATCGGGCACATTGACTGTACAGCGAACAGACATGCGCTCTGCGGGTGAGGCAAAAGTGCGTGAGCTAAGACGGCGAACCGGCATTATTTTCCAGGATCACCGTTTGCTGTTTTCACGTACCGTTTTTGAAAATGTAGCATTGCCATTACGCGTGCAAGGCTGGAAAACCGAGCGTCTGATTCCACGCGTGCGCAAAGTGCTGGCTTACGTTGGCTTGGCTGATCGCCTATGGTCCTATCCGGAAGCTCTGTCCGGCGGTGAGCAACAGCGTGTCGCCATTGCCCGCGCCATGACCGCCAATCCGGCTATAATTCTGGCTGACGAGCCAACCGGCAATCTGGATGTAGACACCGCTCGCCGGGTACTGGATTATCTCATGGAACTGAATCGTCAGGGTACAACCGTCATCATGGCCACCCATGACCTGCATCTGCTGGAGTCGCATCCGGGTCGTGTGATACAACTGCACAATGGATCACTGGCCGGGAGCGGTTATGAATAAACACACCGAAATTATTCCGGACAAGGTGAATCCCCGGCTCCCCGGCGGCTTTCATCTGCCACCATTCGGCATTCATCAGGTTCTTGCCCTGATGATTGTCTGTATTGCATTATGGGCTATAGGTGCAATCTGGCTGGGCATGCAAGCTGCTGGCCAGTGGGTCGGTAGCTGGCAGCAGGATATTCATATCCATGTTTATATGGATTCTGCCGATAAGGATCAAGCAGGCAAGCTGAAACAAAAACTGGAAACTATTCCACAGATCACCGCTGTCAGAAAAATATCCACTGAGGAAGCGGCTCGCTGGATGCAGGGCTGGTTACGCGATGCCGGAATGACCCAGAAAGAGCTGGCCAAGCGTCTGCCACTTACTTTTGAATTATCGCTGTTGGATGAACAGTCTGAGTTTCTGTTTTCTGATATTCGCGATATTGCATCCCGATTCGGCGCCCAAGTCAACGAGGATGAAGTCAATCTGGCCCAGGCTCATCACTGGATTTCTCAGGCCAGATATCTGGTCTGGTTTACATCGTTGATTCTGGCTCTGGCCATGGCACTGATCATTTCCAACACCCTGCGCATGACGCTGTTGGCCCGCGCTGATGAAATCCATCTAATGCGTTTAATGGGGGCGCAGGAATGGTTTGTTCGCATGCCGTTTATTATTGAAGGCATGGTACTTGGGGCCAGCGCAGGCTTTATAGCATGGTTACTGCTTTGGCCTGTCGTATTGGGGTCCCGTGACTGGTTTGCCACCATGCAAGTAGATTTAAGCAACTGGGTATTGTTGCTACCGCTCCTGATAGGCGGCAGCCTGGTTGGCACCTTTGGTGCCGTAATTGCAACGGCCAGAGTGGTTTCTTCAGAATCGGTCACGTAAAAATCTTGCCCCGAATAGAATTTGACGGGCAACTACAATGGCATTATGTTGCGCGCCTCGCAGGAATGGGGGATCGTCTAACGGCAGGACAACGGACTCTGACTCCGTCAATCAAGGTTCGAATCCTTGTCCCCCAGCCAGACAACAAAAAAAAGGCCTCTTGTGGGCCTTTTTTTTGTTGTCTGATCGGAGCCAATAGTGAGTTCCTCCGGTTCGGCAATCCAGCAGGATCGCTGGACTAAACGTCGCTTTAGCAGTGGCCCCGCAGGGGTGAGGGCCAGGAAGCCCCGAATAGTCCTTGTCGTTTAACAATAACTTGATAGCTCAATGCACCCACTTCCTCAACATGAAAAACATTTAACCCGTGATTCACCCTTTACTCAGACGCCTTGGCTAATGTTCGCGATGTCTGGCGCTATTCCTCCCTCCCCTCCCTAGTGTTTCGCGCCAGATATGAGGCCCCGGCATCTGCCGGGGCCTTTCTCTTTTAAGCCGGGTTAATCTTTTTGATTTGCCAGCCAGTACTTTCTCAATCCTGTGCAAACACCTGATCTCTCATTCTTTTTAACCTGGCCTGAAGCTCTTTCTCTGCATCGTTCTCAGCCCTGACAGCAGGCACATGTCGGATTTTAAGATGTTCATCGATACCGGCAAAAACGAATACGGCATCCATGATGCATTGGGTATCCCCGCCGGAAATAACTTCGACAAAAACCCACAGGCTACTATGTCCGGTTAGTCCGACTCTGGCGCGGAGAGTAATGTTATCGCCTTGCTGGACGGCACGGTGGAAACGCGCCTGATGAACAGCCCGGGTAAGGCAGTCGTGATTATCATGCTTACGGGCTGAGATGTAGCCCACCTCGTCACACAACGTCAACAATCTGCCACCATGCATAATACCATATTGGTTCAGATCAGATTCAACTACTTTGTAGGCATGAGAAAATTCGGAGTGTTGAATTGTTGCATGGGCCATCTGGATATTATATCCACAGGACAGGAAACAGCCAGACGGTATTGATACACTTTGAACGAACAGGCTGTTTACATCTCAGACAAACTGTTTTTTAGTCATCGAACTGGCCAACATCTACTGCTACACTCCGGCGTGATGTGTCGTTTACTGTGCAAGTGGCGTAATTTTTTTCTGATTTTGGCAGGAATGTTTTTTGCTGCCCAGTCAAGTGTTTATGCCGACGAATCCGGTAGTCTGCAGATTCATATGGACCATAAAGTTATTTATTGCGCAGCGCAGATCACAGTAGCAGACAACACGTTTTCGGTTGCCATGAAAGATGGCATTACGGTGACAACGGAATGGCATATTCAGGTTGGGAAAGTACGCGACTACTGGCTTAATGAAGAGATTGCCGACATCACCGTCATTCGTCGCGCAAAACCGGATTTATTAACCCGGAGCTGGCTGCTAACTGATACATCAAGTGGTATTTCCCGGCGTGTTTATAACATCGAGGATGCGATCCGTTTTCTTTCCGACCTGGAAAATTTCCCTGTTCTGGATCGAAGCCTTTTACTGGCCAACACGCTGTACAGAGTTTCGGTTAGTATCAAAGTTCATGCCGGTGAAGTGAACACAGCCTGGTGGGCCAACTTGTGGAAACCTGCGGCATCCTCCATGCAACAGGACTTTTCACTGCCGTGAACCGGATTAACATCATGCGATTGATACCGTTATTAATGGCATTGATGCTGTTAACGGTCACCGTGTTGCTATGGCCTTCACAGAACAATGGTGGCAGCCCTCTGGCATGGGTCAACGTTACGCTTATGCTGGGTTTATCCCTGCTGTTAATCCAGTACGGGATACGACTTTTGCGTGAACATTCCGAGCCACGACCGGGGTCACGCCTGCGAGCCAAGCTGGTGATTGCCATGATTGCCATGCTGCTGGTGCCCGCCATGGTCATTCAAATGGCAGCCAGTCAAATGGTGGAGCGGGGCATGGATGTCTGGTTCGATGTTCGCGTGGACACGTTGCTGGATCGAGCCCTGAATCTGGCTCAGGGATTTTATGAACGTGTCGAGAAAAACATGAAACGCAATCTGCTGGACTACATTAGCGATGCCGCCCTGCTTGCTGCTGTGAGCGGCAATATGGATTATCGTTCTACCAATGCCTATTTGAACGAAATCAGACAAACGGAAGGCTGGCAGAAGGTCGAACTGTTCGATATCAATGAAAGGCAGATCGGTGCTGTTCAAACGGGTGAATTGAGTACACTGCAAATTACATCTCTCAATGAAACTGCCCGACTGTCGATGCACCTGGGCAGAGTAGTGACCGAACTTGTAACCCGTGATGGCGGTGAAGTGGCAGTAGGCTATGCACCGCTGATCGGACCAACATCGGTGATTGGTTTGCTTCGAGTGGAAATTCAATTGCCTATAGGCGTCATCCAAAATGCCCGGGCAGTTGAAGCAGACTATCGCAGCTATCGCCAGCTTGAACACAATCGACAGAAGATCAGTGCTACATTTACCCATGTTATGCTGTTTATGACATTGGTGGTTGTACTGCTGGCCGGTCTGGTGGCGCTATTGTTTGCCCGTCGTTTGACATCGCCCATTGGTGATCTTGCCAATGCCTTGCGCCGTGTAACCGAAGGTGATCTGGATGTAGTTATTTCTGAATCGCCCCAGGATGAACTGGGTTCGCTTGGCCGCTCATTTAATAAAATGGCAACCCGACTGAAACAAAATGTCGAGGCTATTGAACAGGCACAGCAAGACTTAACCAAAGCTCTGGATAACAGCCGCCAGCGACAATATGTGCTTGAATCTCTACTGGCAAATTTGCATACCGGAGTAGTGCTTGTCGATGCGGATGGGCGGGTTCGTCTGCTCAATCAGGCTGTGCGCGATATTCTGCATCTGCCAAACAACTGGATACCAAGCGCCGACATTCTGCAGGTAAGCCATGGCAATCTGCGTGATATTGGTGATTTTTATGATGAGTTGCGCCACCAGCGGGAAGAATTGCTGCAACGTGAATTTGATGTCGCCCTGCCAGAAGGCAAAACATTACATGTGCTCGCACGTGGTGCCCGGCTGAGTGCAAGTGGCACAAAATTTTCAGGCTACCTGCTGGTGGTTGATGATATCTCAGACTTGGCTGAGGCTGAACGCACCAAGGCTTGGGCTGAAGTGGCTCAGCGACTGGCACATGAAATTAAGAACCCGTTAACTCCCATCAAGCTATCTACCGAGCGATTGCAACGTCGCTTCCGAACACAGGTTGACAACACCCAGGTATTTGATGTCTGTACCAAAGCTATCATTGATCAGGTCGAGCGCCTGCAGCGTTTGATTGCTGACTTTTCTACTCTGGCGCGGATGCCGCAACCCAAAATCCGCGAAGTCCCCGTCAATACGCTGTTACAGAATATGAATGAACTGTTTCATAGCTATCAACGTGTCCTCGTCAAAATCGAGGTGGATTATAGCGATAGCATATGTCAGTGCGATCCTGATCAGATCCGACAGGTTCTGATCAACCTGATGGATAATGCTATAGCAGCAACCGGCGATGGCGAAAACCGCGCTGTTCGACTGTATGTGCTGGTTACAAAAGAATTTGTGGAGTGGCATGTTGAGGATGATGGTGATGGCATAAGCGAAGATGCTGCATCCAAGCTGTTTGAAGCCTATTATTCGACGAAAGTTAATGGATCGGGGCTAGGGCTGGCCATTGCTAAACGAATTGCCGAGGATCATGATGGAGAATTGAAACTGGTTTCGAGAACCGGGCCAACCCACTTCTGCCTGAAGCTCCCTAAACATACGCCGCATAAGGAGGGTTCATGACTGCACGTATCATGATTGTGGATGACGAACAACCCATCCGTGATTCCCTGCAGGGTCTGTTCGAGGATGAAGAATATCTGGTTGTTTGCGCTGCTTCAGGAGAAGAAGCCATTGCCCGTCTACGTAAACAACCGGTGGATTGCGTCCTGCTCGATATCTGGATGCCGGGTATTGACGGACTGGAAACCCTGAGTCGCATTCACCAGATGGATGCAAATTTGCCCGTGATTATGATGAGCGGTCATGCCACCATTGATACAGCGGTCAGAGCCACCCGACAGGGAGCATTCGATTTTGTCGAAAAGCCCGTCAGTTTTGACCGTCTCATGATCCTTGCCCGCAATGCGGTGCAAAAACGGCGGCTGGAACAGGAAAACCGGGATCTGAAACGCCAGGAGCTTACTCATCGCAGCCAGCAGGAACTGATTGGTGACAGCAGCGTGATTCGTGAGGTTATTAGCCTGATTAACCGAGTTGCCCTTTCTGACTCTCCTGTACTGATTCTCGGGGAGCATGGTACAGGCAAAGCCGTTGCAGCCCGCATGCTGCATGCTGCCTCAAAACGCAAAGACAGCCCATTTATCGAGGTTAATACGGCCAGCATACCGGCAGGACGAATGGATTCGGAACTGTTCGGACACGAAAAAGGTGCCTTTACAGGGGCATTGCACACCCAGAGAGGCCTCTTTGAAGCTGCTCATCAGGGTGTGCTGTTTTTTGATGAAGTAACCGAACTGAATCTGGCAGCACAAGCCAAGGTATTACATGTATTACAGCAACGTACTGTCCAACGACTGGGAAACCCCACCTCCACAGCCTGCAACATTCGCCTGATTGCCGCCAGTTCCCGTGATTTGGAACTGGCATTGCGGGAAGAAAACCTCCGGGAAGATTTCTATTACCGTCTGAATATAGTATCCGTCCACATGCCATCGCTCAGAGACCGACTGGATGACCTGACACAGCTTATTCAGTCACTGGCCGATGAACAGGCTAAGGAACTGGGTGGAGATGCGGTACATTTTGATCCAGATGTCATATCAAGGCTCAAATCCTATGCATGGCCAGGCAATGTGCGTGAACTGCGCAATTATATTGAGCGTTGCCACATTCTAATGCCCGGCGAACAAATGACAGTTTCAAATATGTTACCGCCGGATCAATCTTCCAATCAACAGTCTTCCAGCCAGTCAGTTTCATTACATTCCATGGATACAGAACATACTAACACAGACAGCTTTCATGATGCGCGAGAAGCATTCGAGCGCACCTTTCTGCTTCAGCATCTGAACGAGCATGAATGGAACATCAGCCGCACGGCAGCTGAAATCGGTATGGAGCGCAGCCAGTTGCATCGAAAAATAAAGTCCTTCGGGCTCGTACAGCATGCACAGGAGCCCTCATGAATGTGGTGATACTGGGAGCAGGAGAAGTCGGTTATCATATTGCCAGCCGACTGGCGACAGAAGGCAATGATGTTTCCGTAGTTGATCAGGATGCTGATCGGCTTCAGGTTATTTCCGAAGCCATGGATGTAAAAACTGTCTGTGGCAAAGCATCTCATCCGAGCATACTGGAACAGGCCGGAGCAAAAAATGCCGACCTGTTGATTGCAGTCACCACCAATGATGAAATCAATATGCTGGCCTGCCAGGTGGCGCATTCACTGTTTAAGGTGCCAACCAAGGTAGCACGAGTACGTGAAACCGATTATGTCAGCCGTAAGGGTTTAATCGGACGCGATGAGCTGCCAATTGATGTCATTATTTCGCCGGAAGCAGAAGCGGCCAAAGTGGTGATGGGGCGATTGAATGTCTCCAGTGCCATGGATGCAAGGGAGTTTTTTGGCGGCGCCTTGCAGTTGGTGGAATTGATCGTACGCCCCAAAAGCATTCTGGCCGGGTTATCTCTAAAGGAATTGCCCGAAGTTATGAATCGTCTGCCGGTGTATGTGGTTGCCCACGAACACAATGGATGCTGGCGCGTGCCCAAAGGTGATACCGTACTATTGGCCGGCGATAGTATTTATGTGACCGTGGCGCGCCAACAACTTGAGACACTGATGCATACCCTCAGTCTGACCTGTCATTCGCCACGGGGACGCAATGTATTGATGGTTGGCGGCGGCCACATCGGTTTCATTGTCGCCAAAGAACTTGAAAAGGCCGGCGCCCAGGTCAAACTGATTGAACACAACGAAAAGCGGGCTGAGTGGCTGTCCGAACAGTTCAATAATGTTGTCATCATCCACGGCAATGCGCTGGATCAGAAACTTCTGGAAGAAGAAAATATCGATAAAATGGAAGATTTTCTAGCCATGACCAATGATGATGAAACCAATATCCTAAGTAGCCTGATTGCCAAACGTTACGGCGTTCCGCACGTGGTGACATTGGTGAACCGCTCTATTTATACTCAAGTGGTACGCCAGATCGGTCTGGATGTCACCGTCTCCCCGCGTTTATCGACAGTCGCCTCTATACTAGGTTTTGTGCGCAAGGGCAGAATCCACGGCATGGCTACGCTGGCTGACGGTAATCTGGAAGTGCTGGAGGCCGAAGCACTGGAGACCAGCACCATTCTGAACACGCCCTTGAGAGAACTGTCATTACCGGAAGATACGGTGATCGGGGCTATTTTACGCCATGGAAAAATTATCGTTCCTGATGGTTCTGTTCAGGTTGAAACACACGATCATGTACTTATTGTGACCACCAGTGATTCGATTGCCGCTGTTGAAAGGCTGTTTGAAGTGCACTTGGAATTCTTTTAACGCATGCATCCTAAAGGTGTTATCTGGACAATCGGCACGCTGGTAGCACTGTATGGTGGCTGCATGATGATTCCTGCGCTGGTGGCCATATATTATGGCGCTGGTCATACCGCCGAATTCCTGGAAGCTGGCGCTATTGTCATTCTGTCCGGCATTGGCATGATCCGCTTCGGTGGCGGTGCGCCGGAACGTTTAAGTCATCGCGATGGATTCCTTATTGTTGCGCTGGCATGGCTAGTACTCGCCTTGATCGGCGCCGTTCCCTTCTGGACCACCGGCACCCTGCCCTCGATCGCTGATGCCATGTTTGAATCCACATCCGGGCTGACCACAACAGGAGCGACGGTGCTCTCCGGGCTGGATCAGTTGCCGCGCTCAATACTGTTCTGGCGTTCAATGCAGGAATGGCTGGGCGGCATGGGCATCATCGTGCTGGCAGTGGCTGTGATGCCGCTTCTGGGTGTAGGCGGCATGCAATTATTCAGAGCTGAGACACCGGGCCCGGTCAAGGACAAACTTACGGCCCGCGTCACCGAAACGGCAAAGCTGCTCTGGTATCTCTATCTGGGCATGACTGTAATTTGCGCACTGGCATACTGGCTGGCCGGAATGACTCCCTTTGATGCTATCAATCATGCTATGTGCACGGTAGCGATAGGCGGGTTTTCAACCCACGATGCCAGCTTCGGTTTTTATCAGGGTATAGAGCTGCAAATTGTCGCTATTTGCTTCATGATACTTGCCGGCATTAATTTCACCCTGCATTTCGCAGCCGCCCGAAAAGGCTTTTCCCTTCACGCTTATTTTCTTGATGAAGAATTCAGAGTCTATATCGGCTGGTTATGTCTGTTGCTTCTATGCATTAGTCTGATGGTCACTTCAACCGGTCAGGACACAGCGATCCATGTGATGTTTAACGTGATTTCTATAGCCACAACGACCGGCTTTGCCGTCAGTGATTACAGCCTATGGGCACCCGGTGCCACCATGCTGCTGGTAATGACTATGTTTGTCGGCGCCTGCGCCGGTTCCACCGGCGGTGGTATGAAGGTCGTGCGCATTATGTTGCTGTTCCGCCAAGGTATCAGGGAAATTCGCCGACTGGTGCATCCGCATGGCATCATTTACGTCAAAATGGGCAATCATCGCATCACATCGAACGTAACCGAAGCACTATGGGGCTTCGCCGTATTGTTCATCGTCTGTTATGTTATTGTCGCCATACTGCTGGCTTTCACAGGTGTTGACATGGTCACATCATTTACTGCCGCGGCAGCCTGTATCACCAACACGGGCCCTGGCTTCGGCCAAGTGGGCCCGGCGGATAATTACGAATCATTGCCCGATATGGCCAAGTCGGTATTAATCTTCGGCATGATCCTTGGACGCTTGGAAATTTATACCTTCTTCGTATTGCTGGTGCCGGAGTTCTGGCGCAATTGAATAGTTCTGCGCACAAAAGACGCTGGTGATTTGTATCATTGCCCAAAAGCATTAACATTTACACAATATTTTATCCCGTAACTATACCAGAGGTTTTCTATGATTGAAATCAGTGTCAAAGCAGGGCATGTCCATAAACAGCGTGATGATGCAGTTGTTTTACCGCTGTTAAACGGGCGCAATCTGACCGAATCCGGCACGACACTGCAACAGGTGAGTGGTAAAGTTCTCCCTGCCTTTCTGAAAAAACATGACAGCACGGGCACATTTGGTGAAAGCCATACATTGTATGATGTGGAAGGAGTATTTACACAACGAGTTATGTTGCTGGAGGTTGGCGACGGCAAGAAGCTCAACCTGCAAAAACTGCGTGTGCTGGCTGCGAAAGCGTCTCGAAAACTGGCTAAAGGCGGTGCACGCGATGTGTCGCTATTTCTGCAGGAGCTTGCCATACGCAGTGCCACACTGCCCGACAAGGTGCAGGCCATAGCTGAAGGTGTGTTGTTGGGCTTGTACCAGTTCGATAAATATCAAAACAGCAACGAAAACAACAAGTGCAAGCTTCGTTCTGTCACCATTATGATCACATCCCGGCGCGACCTGAATCAAGCCGAATCCGCAGTAACACGGGCACGAGCCATCGCTGCCGGCACCAATTTCGCCCGTGATCTGGCCAATGAACCCGGCAATGTCTGTACACCCGAATACCTTGGCCGGCAAGCTGCCTCTCTATTACATCCCCGGCTTAATGTAACAGTGATGGATAAGCAGGCAATTAAAGCAGCCGGATTGAATGCACTGCTGGCTGTCAACCAGGGATCGGCGAAAGAGCCGCGTTTTATTGTACTGGAATATCAGGGCGGCACAGAGGGCGATGCAGCTGTCGCACTGGTCGGCAAAGGGCTGACGTTTGATGCCGGTGGTATTTCAATCAAACCGGGACCTCTTATGGAAGAGATGAAATTCGATATGTGCGGTTCCGCTGCTGTCCTGGGTATTTTCAAGGCGGCAACAGAAATGAACCTGTCCATCAACCTGCTCGGCGTGATTCCATCGACAGAAAACCTGCTGGGCGCATCTGCCTACAAACCGGGTGATATTATTCGCGGTTACAAAAAAGATATTAGTATAGAAATCCAGAACACCGATGCTGAAGGGCGTATTATTTTATCAGATGCGCTGGCCTATGCAGCAGAAAGAAATCCGGCCGAAATTATCGATTTTGCGACACTGACCGGTGCCTGCGTGATCGCGCTGGGCGCTCAGGCATCCGGCCTGATGGGCACAGATGAAAAGCTGAAGAAGCGTTTGAAGGAATCAGGCGATGAGACTTATGACCGCGTTTGGGAATTACCCATGTATGAGGAATATCAGGAGCAGATCAAATCCGACATTGCCGACATCCGAAATATCGGCGGGCGTGAGGCCGGTACGATCACAGCGGCCTGTTTCCTTTCCCGTTTTGTTGGTGATATTCCTTGGGCACATCTCGATATCGCCGGCACTGCCTGGAATATGAAAGGAACAGACTTATCCGCCAAGGGCGCAACCGGCGCCGGTGTACGACTGGTTCTCAATTATCTGATGAATAAAGTAAGCAGGGCGGGATGAAGCAATATCCCACAGATCGAACTGCCGAAGGTACCGTATCATATAACTTCCGACGCCTGTTTTGGAAATGGCAGATATGCAGATCGTTTACAGACAAACGGGGAGATGCAATCATGAAACCCTTTAAACAAGACACCCCGGATTTCATGATTGCGAATACAGGAACGATATGAACCAAAAATCTAAAAATACCAGTGATCACTACCAAGCTGTGACAATAAACCTGATGAGTGGAGAAACAATTGAAGGCTACCTGCCCGGCTTTTCCCCCATTATGTCAAAACTGCATTTCTTTGAACAAGGCGGGACAGGCCAAGCGTCGCCTCGCAAGCTGGATATCAAGGATATAGTCTATGTTGGACTGCACCGGCCTGCCGGAGCCTCGGCGAACCGCCCCAGCAACTTGAAATCTGCGGATACATTGAAGATCATCACAGTAAATCTGGAGCGTTTTAACGTACTTGCATCGCCCTCAACATCGAATACGCCCGGGTTTTATGGCACCATAAAAGATAGTAGCCGTCCTTATGAACGTATCTTTTTCTATCATCATGGTATCCGATATCAGGAAAAACCGGATCGGATCGGTGATATTCTTCTTGAACAGGAAGTTGTTGATGCTAAAGAAATACAACGGGCGCTCGAAATCCAATCGAAAAGCAAACCGCCTATTGGTAATATACTCAAAAAACTGGGGAAAGTAAGCGATAAGGATCTTGTTACCGCTATGGAAACCCAGCATCGCCAACGCATGAAGATGGGTGATCTTCTCGTCGATCAGGAACTGGTCTCCAGAGATGATATCCATGAAGCACTCGAACATCAGTCATTGGCCGGTGACAAGCCCCTTGGTCATATCCTGAGAAGCAAAGGAAAGATTGATAAGCATCATATTACTACAGCACTGGAAATTCAGCGCCGTCACAAGATGCGACTGGGTGAAATTTTGACCGAAGCCGGGTTGATTTCTGATGAAGATCTTCAGCATGCCCTGAAAGAACAAAAGAAACTTGGCCTACGGCTGGGAGAGGTTTTGCTCAATGAGCATACGATTACTGAAGAAGATTTGCTTTCAGCACTGTCCAGAAAATTCCGCCTCCCCACGGTTGATTTGAATACGTACGAGATTAACCCTCTGGCCGCTGATGAAATAAACCGCGATATCATTGAAAAGTATAAGGTTCTTCCTATTAATACGGACGAGCATTCGCTGACCATTGCACTTTCTGACCCAATGGAACTGGAGGCCTATGATAAAATCAGTTTCAAAACCGGAAAAAAAATACACGAGGTCTTGACCTCATCTTCACAGTTAAATCACCGAATTCAACAATCTCTGGAAGATGAATCCATGGATGAAGGGCTGTCCTGTGAGTTTCTGCATCAGGAGATCGAAGATGAGAATGAGCCGGTCAATGAACTGGAAATCACCCATGCGGCTGAAGATGCACCTATTGTTCGCCTGGTCAACCGGATTATCCAAAACGGCCTGAGGAAGAAATCATCTGATATTCATATCCTGCCACAAGCAAACAAGATCATTCTGGCCTATCGTCTCAATGGTCAGCTGCTGGAAGAAAATGCTCTGGATAAAAACTTGCACAAGCAGATCGCAGCACGCATCAAAATCTTGTGCGGCATGGATATCTCCGAACAGAGAATGCCTCAGGATGGCAAGATGCTGCTGCGCGATGGTAAACAGAAATATGAATTCCGTGTTTCCTGCATCCCCAACTCATTCGGAGAATCAATGGTGTTGCGTGTTCTGAATAAAGATATGGCTGTTGAACTGGATGTGCTCGGTTTACGTGCCGATGACATGAAAAAGCTTGCGACCATTGCACGCAAGCCATACGGTCTGTTGCTAGTCACAGGCCCTACCGGCTCCGGTAAGTCTACGACTCTGTTCGCCGTTCTGAAATCAATCCAGCATTTACCTGCCCACATTCTAACCATTGAGGACCCGGTAGAATCCGAAATACCCGGGGCCAATCAGATTCAGGTCAATCACAAGATTGGCATGACTTTTGCGCGAATTCTTCGCAATGTCCTCAGACACGATCCTGATATTATTATGATTGGTGAAATGCGTGATCCGGAAACTGCCGAAATTGGAATCGAAGCAGCCCTCACCGGCCACCTGATGTTCTCCACCCTGCATACCAACTCCGCCGTGGATACGATTATTCGCCTCAATGACCTGGGTATACCCAATTACCTGATTGCACCAGCGCTGCTTGGTGTGATTAGCCAAAATCTTCTGAAAAAGCTCTGCCTGAAATGCCGGGCTGAACTGGAAAGCAATGATCCGGCTTTTAGCACAGTGAAAGACCTTGGCTTTGAACCCCCTAAAAAGCTGTACAAAGCTGTTGGTTGTGAACATTGCAATCAAACCGGTTATGCAGGGCGCATCATGTCTTACGAATTTCTCGTGGTGAATGAGAAAATAAGGCAAGCCATTCACGATGGCGTAAAAGGTAATAAGATGCAGAAAATAGCAGCAGAGAATGGCATGCAGCCAAAAGCCGAGTCAGCGCTTAAAATGGCTGCAGACGGGATTATCGATTACAATGACTTCATCTATTCTGTGATGTAAGTAAAAAATTTCAGCCAAATACCCGCATCCGGGCACTGATGATCAATCCCGCTTTTTACTCCGCTGTATTGCCTGTGTCCTGCGCCATTTTTCGATTTCAGCATGATTACCGGATAGCAATACCTCAGGCACAGCCTTGCCTTCAAACAGTTCCGGCCGGGTATAGTGCGGCCAGTCAAGGATACCTTCCTCTGTGAATGAATCGAGTACAGCTGATTCGGGACTACCCAGCACTTCCGGCAATAATCGAATCACCGCATCCAGCACACATAGCGCTGCAGGCTCACCCCCTGATAACACATAATTACCCAGCGATAATTCTTCATCGACATAATCACATATTCTTTCGTCAAATCCTTCGTAACGGCCACAGAGCAATGTAATTCCGGACTTTTCAGTGAACTCCAGCGCCTTGGCTTGCGTAAAGCGAGCGCCTGAAGGTGTAAGCATCACCACATGGGTACCAGGATGTTTCTCGCGTGCGGCACGGATCGAGGCTACTACCGGCTCCGGCTTCATCAGCATGCCGGGCCCGCCACCGTATGGGGAATCATCTACCTTGTGATGTTTATCGGTGGCAAAATCACGAATCTGGATTGAATCAACAGAGACAATCCCCGCTTCGATGGCACGTTTTGGAATCGAGCAGGATAGCGGTGAATCAAAGAATTCAGGAAAGAGGGTCAGAATCTGGGCGTAAAACATGCATCCATCCCTTCAGGCATATCCACCACAATCACGCCGTCATCGATATTAACCTCGGTAACAACCTGCCCGGTAAAAGGAATCAGCCATTCGCCCTGCAGTTCAGCTCCTTCCACTGTTTTCACCAGCAGATTGTCCTGCGCACCATACTCTTCCAAAGCAGTGACCGTCCCCAGCAATTCACGACTACCTTGTCCTTGTCGAACCACCTGACAACCGATCAATTCCACCCACAGATATTCGTCTTCATCGCTTTCCACCTCATCAGCTGAAATCCAGATTTTCAGGCCTTTTAGAGCTTCAGCACTGCTGCAGTCAGTTACACCTTCGATTCCGGCCAGCATCCGTTTACCATGCTGCCAGCAGCGTTTTAGCGCATACCTCTTGGCGGTTTCGGCCGTTTCTCCCAACCACCAACAAGAATACCCGGCAACCGCATCAGCGGGCCGGGTATGTGAATAAACGATTAGCGCTCCTTTGAGACCATGCACCCCAAGAATGTCACCAACATGCAAATATCTATTACGAACCATCTACAAAGCCTTACATCAGGCTTCGGTAAGAATCAATTATGCCGATGCCTTGCCAATCAGGCTGGCGACGCGATCGGATACTTTCGCGCCCTGGTCAGTCCATGCTTTCACACGATCCAAGTCCAGCTTAATCACTTCCGGTTCCGTGCAGGGATCGTAATAGCCCAGCTTCTCGATGAATGCGCCATCGCGACGCTTACGCTCGTCCATCACAACGACAGAATAAAAAGGACGCTTCTTACGGCCACCACGGCTCAAACGAATAATTGTTGCCATATTATGTACTACCTCCGAAAAACAGGCGGCGCACTATAGAGATATAAAGCATCGCTCGCAAGGTGCTTTATCCTGATAGTTTCTCACACCTTCGGCATCCCGGGTGGCATGCCGTCTCCACCTATGCCCCCACCGAACTTACCCATCATCTGAGTCATCATGCGGCGACCCTTGCCACCTTTCATGCGCTTCATCATCTTTTGCATCTGGGCAAACTGTTTGAGCATACGATTCAACTCAGGCACCGTGGTTCCGGAACCCATCGTCACACGACGTTTACGACTGCCGTTTAACAGCTTGGGATATTTACGCTCTTTCGGCGTCATTGAATAGACCATCGCCTGCATACGCTTGATTGGTTTGTCATCCATCTGTTCCAGCGCACCTTGCGGCAACTTCATACCCGGCATCATTTTCAGCATCCCTGCCATGCCACCCATGTTCTGCATCTGGCCCAGCTGCTCGGCGAAATCACCGAGATCAAACTGACCCTTTTTGATTTTAGCCGCAGCCTTCTCTGCCACCTTCTGGTCGACACTGGATTGAATCTTCTCTACCAGCCCAACCACATCTCCCTGACCAAGAATACGCCCGGCCATGCGAGAAGGGTCGAACAACTCAAATGCCTCAATCTTTTCACCTGTACCAACATAACGAATTGGTACGCCCGTACTATGCGCTACTGATAAAGCTGCACCACCACGCACATCAGCATCGGTTTTGGTTAAAATACAGCCGGACATATTTACGATGGCATGAAACTGCTCGGCAATCTGCAACGCCGTCTGACCGGTCATGGAATCCAAAACCAGCAGTCTTTCACTGGCCGACACAGTGTCCGCCACGGCCTTGATTTCGGCCATGAGTTCATCATCCACCACCTGACGGCCAGCGGTATCGAGAATCAGTACATGGTGGCCGTCACGGCCTGCCTGCAGGACTGCCGATTTGGCCATGGATGCGGCACTTGCGCCATCACCTGCCAGATACGGCACATCCACCTGGCCTGCCAGTACCTGCAACTGTTCGCGCGCCGCTGGCCTGGTGGCATCCACCGATGTCAGTGCGACTTTTTTACCCTGCGATACAAGCAAACGCGCCAGCTTACCGGCAGTGGTGGTTTTACCCGCCCCCTGCAAACCACAGAGCAAAATCACGGACGGTATCTTGGACAAATCCAGATCACGACGCTGGCCGCCGAGCAGGTCAGTCAGCACATCATTGAGAATCTTGATGATCACCTGACCCGGTTGCAGGCTTCTGGCGACATCCACGCCCAGCGCCCGTTCTTTCACTTCGGCCATCAAATGGCGCACCACCGGCAAGGCCACATCGGCTTCCAGCATGGCCAGCCGCATTTCACGCAGTGTGGCATCGAGATCAGCCTCGGATACGCGCGCAGCCCCTC
>CAZBEN010000014.1:0-24258 GCA_964490955.1 uncultured Zetaproteobacteria bacterium
ATATTGCAACAACCATCAAACTGCGCGGTTATGATTGTGGCGGCAGGGCAGTGAGCAACATCAGTGAAAGACAGGACGCCCGGGGTAACCGGATTATTCAGGCCACCTGCCCGAATGGTATTCGCTATCAAATTAACGTCTCATCCGATGGGCGTATGCGTATTCGGCCTTTGAATTAGATACTCTGTTCACGGTCAAGCATTGGAATTAGCCTGATAAAAGAGCTCTGGTTTGTATGTAGTCTGACTTTTGAGCATACTATGGATAGAAGTAAGCATTTTTCGCATGATAGCTACAGTTGCCTGCATGGGCTTGCCTCCTTTTTCGATCAGCTGATTTCGGAAAGCTCTGACATATTCATCATTTCGTGCTGCGGATAGCGCAGGCATGTACAGTGCATGTCGTAAGCGCGCATTTCCGGCCTTGGAAATGCGCGTAGTTTTTCGCACTCTGCTTCCTGACTCGAATGCTCTGGGGTCAAGGCCCGCATGAGCTACCCATTGACGGGCTTTCATGTCTTCAGGCAGGACAAGAATCTCTCCCACAATGCGAATAGCTGATAGTTCTGCGATCCCCTTGATGGTCGTAATCAATGTAAAGATTTTCAGTAGCTCGCCATCCTGTTCAATGAGCTCGATGGCTTTGCTCTGTAACTGCTCTATCCGTCGCTGCAGGTGGCGGATGTCCACTTTGATATCCGTAGCAACCAGCTTACTGCAGGCTACATGCAAACGGTTCTTTTCGGCAGCACGTTGGCGTGCAAGAGCATCCATTCATCTGGCAATAGCACGAAGCTCCAGCAAGTCTTCTCGTGGCGGTTGCCAGCTGATGAACTCCATTCTTTCGAAAAACTCAGCCAACATATGACTGCCCATGGCGTCAGTTTTACTACGCTGCATAATCGCTTTGAAAAAGTCTTTGGCCACACGGGGATTAATAACCATTACTTTGATATACCGGGTTTTGTGAAGAGCAAGTCAGAGCTCAAGGTGATAAACGCCTGTAGCTTCAACACCGTCCGTAGAAATGGGGTAGAACCCGACTTATACTTTGCACTTCTCTCATAGCTTCTCCTTAGCGTGATGCTTTGCGGCTCACGCTTTGGAGTTGCTATGAGATTCCCGGAATTGTCAAACTTCGGGTGCCGCCCCAGCAGAGCTGGGGGGATCTCTCTTTTTGGTTTAGGAGTCTAAATACTCAATGTTTGAGAAATCATTGAAACTTTTCATGGCTCTTCGAGTTGCAAAGAAAAGCCTCGGAATAGACATTTATAAAATGGCTGGCTGTACAGATGAAGATGAGATGAAAAGATGGCGTCAGGGTGTGGAAGACTTGATCAAGCCTGAGATGAATACAAAAGAATTAGCCCTGTTTCTCTCTCAGGAATTTGCATCAGAAGTGGCTGGCGACTTAATCAAAAGTCGGCGCGCCGAGCATCAGGTAAAATCTTGGGTTGAAGATGGAAAAATCAGCGTTTCAGCAGCTAAAGAGTTCTTCAGAAAATCAAATCTGACGACTCCAAGCGAAAAACCGTTGAAAACAACAGAGGATTATTTTCATCCGTTAATTTAGTTTCAAAGAGTAATCAACCAACATGATAACCATCGTTACATTCGACAGCTGATAGAATGGCTATATGAAACAGATAGCTCCAAATCAGGTTACCCATCAACAAATAGTAGGGGGCTAACTTAAACTTAAGCCAAAGGTACGGGCCGAACAAATGACTGAAAGTTGCTTTGGTTTGCCCGAAGAGGGCGAGGTAGTAGTGTTAGCTACGTAATGATACTACCTGCCGAAGGTTTCTGCGGGTGATATCCAGCCATACCCTTTGCAGGAGTTTTAACTATGCCCGAAAATGATCAGTCCATCATTATCGAATCGATCAGGAAAAAGCAGGAAAATATTGCTGTGGTGATCGGTGTCGTGTTTGCACTGACGATGTGCGTCTACTTCTTTACCTACGCCATGCTGGTGGACAAGGGGCTTTCGGGTGCGTTGTGGATCATGGGGATTTCGAGTGTGCTGATGCTGTTGGCACTGATTAAGCTCAAACCTGTTTCATTCTTTTTTGCAAAGCTGTGGCTTGGCCGGAAAAAAGATTACAGGGATGCATTCTCTGTGATCGCTGCGACGGATGACTGACATTTATTTTTTACCGGAGGTGAAGGAATGAAAAACTCAATGAACAAAGGCATGCAAATAAAGCTGTCCATGGCAGCGATGCTGGTCGCTGGCCTGGCACTATCGACACCGGCTATGGCCTGTGATGCGGCCGGTCCGAATACGCATGTGGGGCAGGTACTCAATGTCGACGGGAATCATTTCACCATTCGTGATGCCCAGACCGGCGGGCCCATCAGCTTTACAGCCGGTGAGCATATGAAGGGTTCCGTGCCTGCGCCCGGTGATGCAGTGACCATCAAATATTCCGGGCATGAAAAAGAACTGATTGCAGAATCAGTTGAATAATCATTTTATAACAGTTGGTTACGATTATTTATTCATGCACTGATTGAATGCTCGCGCAACGAATATATAGAAAGTCGTAAGCGCATAAAAAAGGAGGCTCCGTTTCGGGAGCCTCCTTTTTTTGTGATCGGATGAAGCTGATCAGTTTTTGGACTTGTCCACGATCTTTTTAATCCATGGCATCATGCCGCGCAATTTGGCACCGGTCACCTCAATCGGGTGGGCAGCATTCAGACGACGATATGCGGTCATGGAAGGGTAGTTGGTCGCGCCTTCGACAATGAACTGTTTGGCATATTCACCGGTCTGGATGTTCTGCAGCGCTTCACGCATGGCTTTACGGGATTCTTCGTTGATCACCTTGGGGCCGGTGACATATTCGCCATACTCCGCATTATTGGAGATCGAGTAATTCATATTGGCAATGCCGCCTTCGTACATCAGGTCGACAATCAATTTCAGCTCGTGCAGGCACTCAAAATATGCCATTTCAGGCGCATAACCCGCTTCGGTCAGGGTTTCGAAACCGGCTTTGACCAGTTCAACTGCGCCACCACATAGAACGGCCTGTTCACCGAACAGGTCGGTTTCAGTTTCATCCTTGAACGTGGTTTCAATAATACCGGTACGACCGCCGCCAATGGCGGAAGCGTAGGAAAGTGCGATCTGTTTGGCGTTACCGCTTGCATCCTGGAACATGGCAATCAGATCAGGGATGCCGCCGCCGTTGACGAATTCGTTGCGAACCGTGTGGCCCGGTGCTTTCGGTGCAATCATGATTACATCAAGATCGGCACGCGGTACAATCTGGTTGTAATGAATAGCAAAACCGTGTGCGAAAGCCAGTGTAGCACCTTCTTTCAGGTTGGGTTCCAGTTCGTTTTTGTACAGGTCGGACTGAAATTCATCAGGTGTCAGCACCATGACCAGATCAGCTCCTGCAGTCGCTTCGGCCACACTGGCAACTTTCAGGCCACAGGCTTCGGCTTTGGCGATGGATGCCGAGCCGGCACGCAAACCTACCGTTACATCAACACCTGAATCCTTCAGGTTATTGGCATGGGCATGTCCCTGTGAACCGTAACCGAGGATTGCTACCTTGGTGTTTTTGATAATGGAAAGATCGGCGTCTTTATCGTAATAGACGTTTAAAGCCATGGGTTATTCTCCTGTACATTGTTGATTTGAATCTCAAAAGGGGGCGCAGCATATACGTTTTTCAGCCAATATTCATCCCTTTGTAAGAATGCGTTTAATCCTTGCTGAAAACGGTGCCGACACCTTCGTCGGTAAAAATTTCCAGCAGCAGTGCATGGGGCACACGACCATCAATGATGTGCGCTTGTCCAACACCTGCATCAACAGCATCCAGACAACAAAGCGCTTTCGGAATCATGCCGCCGGCAATCGTGCTGTTGTCAATCATGGCCCGTGTTGTAGATGGACTTAACCGGGAACACAGCTGCTTGTCCTGATCGAGCACACCGGCTACATCGGTCAGTAAAATTAATTTGGCTGCTCCGAGAGCAGCTGCAACTGCACCGGCTACCAGGTCAGCATTGATATTGTAGCTTACCCCTTCGGCTTTATGATAACCGACAGGGGCAATCACCGGCACAAAACGATCATCTTCCAGCACATTGAGAATTTCGGTGTTAATCGCATGCACTTTGCCGACGTGGCCGAGATCGATGATTTCGGGAACATCCAGCTCCGGGGCATTTTTTTCAATGTGCATTTTCCGTGCACATATCAGGCCACCGTCCTTGCCGGACAGGCCAACAGCTTTACCACCGGCCTTGTTGATATTGCCGACAATTTCCTTATTCACCAGTCCGGCCAGTACCATCTCGACAACATCCATTGTTTCGCTGTCCGTTACCCGCATGCCGTCAATGAATTTTGCTTCCTTGCCGATTTTGGCCAAATGCCGGCCAATCTGCGGGCCACCGCCATGTACAACTACCGGATTGATACCGACCTGTTTAAGCAGTGTGATATCGGTGGCAAAACTGGATTTCAGTTCATCTTCGACCATGGCATTGCCGCCATATTTGATGACAATGGTTTGATCGGCGAACCTTTGCAAATAGGGAAGTGCTTCAACCAGTGTTCCGGCTCTGGCTCCAGAATGTTTCATTCATCCATCTCGGCAAGTGGTACGGTTTTCCGGTGATGATCCGGTTCACAATCCAGCAAAACCGACCATAACCAGATCAGGCCGCAAGCAGCCAGTGTAATACCCAGGCTCAGAAACAGCCGGGGATCATTCGGATCATGCAGCTGCATACCCAGTGGAATCAATACAATGAGTGCTACAGAGATTACGCTCAGCCGTGTCCAGTTCAGGCTTTGCCGGAACAGCACGCTGGCCGCACCCGGAACAGAAATCAGTGCGTAGAGGGTAACGACAATCCAGTGGTTTTCGAAATTAACTGATGACAGCAGCGACCAGATACCTTCATTACCGCTTAACCGCAGTTCAAGTATAGCACCGATAATAATAACAAGCAGGGCCGAAGTGCACCAAACTACCCAGCCCAGCCACGGCTTTTTGCGAATGGCGTGATTAGTCCATACGCTGTTACCGACGACATACATCAGCGCAGCATAAGTCATGCCCCATGGAGCGAATGTGAATTCAATGTGCATAAATAAAACCCTTTATCATCAATAATTTCAAATAGCGCCGAAAGCCTAACGGGGATGGGCATTGAAATCACGCAGTGCCGTAATCAGCTGGAATACAGGGCTTCGTCCGGTTTGTTTTATAAGCGAAAGCAAAACGGTGCTTTTGCCTGAGCGGGCTGATTTTTGCCGGGATGACAATAAATCAGCATAATTCGTCTTGTTTTGCAGTCAAACTGGCGTTAGAAAGCTGCCATGCGATTGATAGCCTCTTTTTTGTTTTTTTTCTTAACATCCATGCAGGTATTTGCAGCCGAATTTGATATTTATCAGTCTGATTATCGTCCGCTTCAACTGGCCCTGATGGTTGATGCAGAAAATACTGATAATGCGGACCAACGCATGCTGTATCAGGTGATAGCAAATGATTTGTCATCCAGCCAGTCATTCAAAACCATTGATCCGATGGCATTTATTGCTTCCCCCGAAGACAGTCGGAAACAAATCGATTATGGCGACTGGCGCATTATCGGCGCCGATATTCTTGCCCTGTGCCATCTGCGCACATCTGATACTAGATTGCTGGTTGATATCCGGGTGCACGATCCATTCAGAAATAAACAGCTGATTTCGCTGACTGTAGAAGGCTCCAAATCGGGGATGCGTATATTGGCCCATCGTGTCGCCAATCAGATTTACAGGGCTTCTCTTGGTATCCCGGGTTATTTCACAAGCCACCTTCTTTATGTTAATAAACAGGGGGATTCATCGGATCTGGTCTACATGGATCAGGATGGTGCCAATCGACAGAGTATAGGTAAAAACTTTACGCTGTTATTATCACCGGACTGGTCACCTGACGGTCGTCTGGTGGCATTAAATACTTATGTTGGCAATCATCCGCGGCTGGAGTTTTTTGATTTAACCAGCGGTAAAAGAACCGCATTCGGTGATTTCAAAGGACTGAACAGTACTCCTGAATTTTCTCCTGATGGTCACTATGTTGCGGCCACATTGTCGCATACAGGCAATAGCGAAATTCATATATATGATATTAAAAACAACACGTGGCGGCAGTTCACTCACAACAAGGGTATTGATACCACTCCGACCTGGTCACCCGATGGCAAATGGCTTGCGTTTGTCAGCAATCGAAGTGGCAAGCCACAGGTATACCGCAAGGCATTATCAGGCGGCAAAATTGAACTGGTTAGCACAACGGGGAGTTATAACACATCGCCTGTCTGGTCTCCCACAGGTGATCGGATTGCGATGATTTCGTTAAAAAACTGGTCTTTTGCAGTGGCAACGGTGCATCCGGACGGTTCGGACATCCGCTATTTGGCTACCGGCAAACGAATTGAGTCACCGTCATGGGCACCCAATGGTCAGATGCTGCTCTATTCTGCTGAAGAACATAATATTCGCCGTATCTACCGTGTACCCAGCTGGGGGGGCAAGTCAGAGCCAATCACGTCGCCGGCTATTGATGCATCGGATCCTGTCTGGTCACGCCATTAATCCGTATCATTCCCTGATGAAATGCCAGGAAAACGTTGATTCATTCAGTGTTTCCGTGAGTCTCGTTTATTACATCCTGTAATATACCAGCTTCTCTCAATCATTATAATGTGAATAATAATTACAGCCATGTAATCACAAACAGGGCCATAAACGAAGGAACAGGTATCGGTGAAACATCAATTTACGCATCACACAGATTAAAGCTGAAACACAAAAGGAAAAAAGTTGCGTTAGACGGTTGACTGAAAGCATACTGGTGTCACAATACGTCTCAATCAGATGCACGAAACTAGATGCACGAAGGGAGGAAAATATGGAAGCAACACGTACAACTAAACAAGTTCTCTTGATTGCTATGGTATCAGCGGCAATGCTGTTTGCCGGATGTTCCAAGAAAGTTGAGGTTACAGACACATCATCTAAACCGACGCAGACTGTTACCCCTGTGGAATCGGGTAAAGCTCAAAAGCCATCATCAAATTCGGTGTACTTTGCCTTTGACAGTTCAGATCTGGATGCAGCTGCTCGCGCTACGCTGGATGGATATGCTGATTGGTTGAATGCCAATGCAAGCACTAATATTACCATTGAAGGTAATTGCGACGAACGCGGTAGCCGTGAGTATAATCTGGCGCTGGGTCAGCGTCGTGCCGATAGTGTCCGTGATTACCTGAGTTCTCGAGGCGTTAACTCCAGCCGCGTTGATACGGTATCATTTGGTGAAGAACGGCCGGTATGTCAGGGTTCTGGCGAAGCCTGCTGGGCTCAGAATCGTCGTGGTGATATTGCCACCCGTTAATTGTAATAACTGTAAATCTGTGAGGCGGCCACTGGTTTATCCGGTGGCCGTCGTTTTGTTGTGTGCTCTTGGGTTAAATGGCTGCGCCAGCAAAGAAAAGCAAATCGCCATGGAACAGGCCAGGGTTCAGGAAAAACAGCAAATCAATGATTCTATTGAACAACTACGTGCCAACCAGATTCAATCCGAACTGGCGAGTCAGCAGCAAGTTTCTGCCCTGAACGAGATTCTGGATCGAATAGGAAAGCTGGAAAATCTGTATCAATCCCAACAGGCCCAGCTGAAAGCATTATCCAGCCGTATTGATCGTTCACGCCACAGGGTGTCGGGAAAAAAAGCCGGGGCAACAAAAAATGTTTCGCCAGAACAGAGAGCAATTACCGGTTCGGATCAGAGACAGCATACAACAATGGCGAAAGGCCCGGGTTCCGGCCTGGCACCTGCTTCACCCAAGGCCAACAAAGCGGCATTACTTGAAGCGGAAAAGAATACTTATACCGCTGCTTATCTGGCGTGGAAAAGTAGCCGTTATGATGAGGCCGCCAATGCATTCAATAAGCAGCTGGATTTGTATCCGGATGGCGAATATTCCGATCAGGCCTGGTACTGGCTGGGTGAGACACGTTTTGCCCAGCACGATAATTACAGGGCACTGAATGCATTTAAATATGTAGCCGATCACTATCCAAATAGTGTCAAGCATGCTGCCGCTCTGCTCAAATTGGGTCAGATCTCGGAATCCCAAAACCACTGGCAACAGTCTGCCTTGTACTACGAACGTTTAATTCGCGATCATGCTGATTCAGATCTGGCGGAGCAGGCTCGAAAAGCCTTGGGTAGAACACAGAACAATCCAGATATAACACCGGAGAACTGACCATTACTGTTTCCCGTCATCGTCTGCGTATCTATGAAATTTATGACAGCATTCAGGGTGAGAGTACGCTGGCCGGTATGCCATGCACGCTGATCCGCATGGCCGGGTGCCCGCTTAGATGCAGCTATTGTGATACGCCACAGGCCATTCCGACCGATAGCGGTAACTGGCTGGCTATTGATGCCATCATCCGGCAGGTCAGGGAAACAAATCGGCCGCTGGTGCTGGTGACCGGGGGTGAACCGCTGGCCCAGCGTTACTGTATCGAATTACTGAAACAGTTGTCCGATCTGGATTGTATTGTTCAGTTGGAGACATCCGGAGCTTATTCGATTAAAGCTGTTCCATCCGATATTCACCGTATTGTTGATTTCAAGACACCGGGAAGCGGTGAGGATCGGCGTAACTACATAAAGAATCTTGAGTTGCTGACTTCCGGTGACGAAATCAAACTGGTTTTGACCAGTCGTACTGATTATGAGTGGGCATGTGATTTTATTCGCAAAAACCACCTGGACTCAAATGATATCCCGGTGCTGTTGTCTCCGGCCTGGGGTGAAGTTGCTGCCAGCGATTTATGCGAATGGGTTCTGAAAGACAATTTGCCCGTCAGGGTTCAGGTACAGATGCACAAAACGATCTGGGGGCCGGAGGCGGAGGGCGTATGAACGAACCGGTCAAAGCTGTTGTTCTGCTTTCGGGCGGACTGGATTCCAGCACGGCACTTGCATGGGCTGTTAAAGATCAAGGGTGGCAATGCCATACCGTCGCATTTGATTACGGGCAACGGCACCGTCTTGAGCTGGAGGCATCGTTCAATGTATCTCGTGCTATGGGTATCAGGGATCACCGTATTATCAAGGTTGATTTACGAACTATCGGACACTCTGCCCTGACCTCCGACTTACCCGTTCCCAAAGATGAGGCCGAACATTCAGGTATTCCGTCGACTTATGTTCCTGCCCGTAATCTGATTTTTCTTTCACTGGCGGCAGGGCTGGCGGAAACTGTGGCGGCAACACGACTGGTGATTGGCGCCAATGTTGTGGATTATTCAGGTTATCCTGACTGTCGCCCCGAGTTTCTGAACTCCTTCGTTCAAACCGCCCTGTTAGGTACCAAAGCGGGCAGTGAGGGGCGGGATTTGCAGATTTCAGCTCCACTGATCAAGCTGAATAAATCCGGGATTATATCCCTGGGTTTGAAATTAGGGCTGGATTATGCGCTTACCCGATCCTGTTACGATCCGTTGCCGGACGGTTCTGCCTGTGGCCATTGTGATTCCTGTTTCTACAGGCGACGTGGTTTTGCGGATATCGGGAAATGCGATCCGCTTTCATATCCGAAGGATTGATGCATGAGCAGTATCCTGGCCAGGTAGATTTGACCCGTAAAACAGGAGAATCTATTTGACCTTGGAACTTGTTGGGCACTGCTTTAGAGTGCCGCTCCCGCAGCGGGATGCTGCGTAGTTTAAGGGGGGATTCCTGCATGCCAGTTCAACGCACATTATCTATTATAAAGCCGGACGCAGTCGCAAAGAATGTGATCGGAGACATTATCCGGCGGTTTGAAGAAAACGGTTTATCCGTGATTGCCACAAACATGACCCATCTGTCTGCTGCTGAAGCCGGTCGTTTTTATGCAGTGCACGCCGAGCGCCCGTTTTATGACAACCTTTGCACATTTATGAGCTCAGGACCGGTTCTGGCTATGGTGCTCGAAGGCAAGAATGCCGTGACACTTAATCGCCAGCTGATGGGAGCAACCAATCCCAAAGAAGCAGAGAGCGGCTCCATACGCGCCGACCATGCCGACTCCATTGATGCCAATGCCGTGCACGGCTCCGATTCGGAAGAAAATGCTGCTATTGAGATCGCATTTTTCTTTTCCAACCTCGATTTACACAGCAAGTTATAGTATCAAATGAATGATAACGTGTCGGATCAGTCTGAACAGATTACTGTCCGGAGAGAAAAACTTGCCCACTTGCGCGAAGCGGGGGGGGGCTATCCGAACACATGGCGGACTGATCATACTGCTGCGGCCATTCATGCCGAATTCTCAGAGAAAGATGCAGAACAGCTGAACGAAATCAGCCAGGTTGTATCTGTGGCGGGCCGGATTATGGCGCATCGCGTCATGGGTAAGTCGAGCTTTATCAAAATACAGGATACTTCAGGTCAGGTTCAGTTGTTTCTCAATCGCGATGAACTGGGCGGGGCTGAAATCTATAACCCGACCAAAAAATGGGATCTGGGTGATATCATCGGCGGCAAAGGCGTGTTGTTCCGCACAAAAACCGGCGAATTATCGGTGCGCGTATCGCATATCGAAATGGTATCCAAATGTCTGCGTCCGTTGCCCGAGAAATGGCATGGCCTGAGTGATATCGAAACCCGCTGCCGGCAGCGATATGTGGATTTGATTGTCACACCGGAATCACGGCAGACTTTTAAAACACGCTCAAAAATAGTCTCATTATTGCGCAAGTGTTTGGAAGCTCGAGATTTCATCGAAGTGGAAACACCGATGCTGCAAAGCCAGCCCGGCGGAGCTGCTGCCAAACCGTTTGCCACTCACCATAATGCTTTGGATATGGAGTTGTTCCTGCGTATTGCACCGGAATTATACCTGAAGCGTTTGCTGGTGGGAGGATTTGACCGGGTGTTTGAAATCAACCGGAATTTCCGTAATGAAGGCATTGATGCCACGCATAATCCCGAATTCACCATGGTGGAGTTTTACCAGGCCTATGCAGATTTCACTGATGCCATGGATACGACCGAATCGCTGATTCGTGATATCGCTACAGGATTGAGTGTTTCACAAGTGAATTGGGAAGGGGTAGATATTGATCTGTCACGACCATTCCATCGCCTCAGAGTGGATGAAGCCGTCTTTGATAAGCGACCGGATTTACGCGGCCATGCTAACGACAAGGCATTGCTGGCTACGGTTTGCCTTCAGGTTATACCAGACTTTAAAGCGCTAATTACTTGGAAAGCCGGGCATTATTTGATGGCTCTGTTTGAAGAGATGGTCGAACCGGATCTGATGCAGCCTACCTTTGTCACCCATTATCCGGTAGATGTTTCACCTCTTGCGCGACGCAATCATGACGATCCAACCGTGACAGATCGTTTTGAATTATTTATTGCCGGCCGCGAAATGGCCAACGGGTTTTCCGAGTTGAATGATCCGGATGATCAGCGTCGTCGCTTTATGGCTCAGGCAGAAGCGAAAGCTGCCGGTGATGAAGAGGCTTCCGGAGTTGATGAAGATTATCTGCGTGCACTGGAATTCGGCATGCCGCCAGCGGCTGGAGTAGGGATTGGTGTGGACCGTCTGGTGATGATGTTGACCGGGCAACATTCCATTCGTGATGTGCTGCTGTTTCCGCTCATGAGGCCGGAGTAATTACACTATCGGGAGATTGTCATGCTAGCTGGTAATATTATGGTAACGGATGTCATCGCGGTTCATATAGACGACAGTATCAATGACGTTCTTATCAGAATGCGTCAAGCGCATTTACGCATGGTACCTGTAATCAATGATGAGCGTGTTGTCGTTGGCATTGTTTCTACATATACAATTATCGAACAAATTGTGCCCAGTTATATCGTCAGTGGTGACCTGGAACAGATTCCCTATGCGCCTGATATAGGACTTTTGCAACGGCATTACCATGAAACGGCCTACAAAAAGGTTGTTGATATCATGGATAAAAAACCGCTTATAGTACAGGAAGATGAATCAATACTGTCTGTTGCTGCTGCTCTCGTGGTGTTTACCAGACACGAATATGCCATCGTGATTGATCAAAACGGGTGCTTGAAAGGAATTCTCTCTGCAGGCGATATACTTGACCGAATGAGAAGCATGGAAGCATGTGATGCATAATAGCGGTGAACTCACTGCTGCTATTTTCGGAATTGATCCGACCTGGCTGGCAGTATCTATTCTGCTTGTTGTGTATGGCATGATTATGGCTGAGAAATTCAATCGCGCTGTATTGTCATTACTCGGTGCGGGCTTGATGATTCTATGTGGCGTTCTTACCCAGCAACAAGCTGTTAGCGGTATAGATTTTAATACCATTGGCCTGCTCACCGGCATGATGGTGATAGTAGCAATCAGTCAGAAAACCGGCATGTTCCAGTATGTTGCGATTAAATCAGCAAAAAGTGTAAAAGGGAGCCCATGGGGTATTCTGGTTATGCTGTCAGTTGTCACAGCTGTTTTTTCTGCCTTTCTGGATAATGTGACCACGGTGCTGCTGATTGCTCCGGTGACATTGTTGATTACCGATACCCTTGGCGTGCGTCCCTATCCGTACCTGTTTGCCCAAATTCTGGCCTCCAATGTAGGCGGCACAGCCACTCTGATCGGTGATCCACCCAATATCATGATCGGCTCGGCAGCAGGACTCAGTTTTTACGATTTTCTGGTCAACCTGGCACCGATTACGCCAATTGTTTTTGCTGTAATGCTGCTGATCATCTGGTTTTTGTTTGGTCGCGATTTACATGCTTCCGAAGAGAACAGGGCGCTGGTCATGGAATTCGATGAACGCGAGACTATTAAAGATGTGCCGTTATTGAAAAAGAGTCTTACGGTTCTGTTTCTGGTGATTGGCGGATTCACATTTGCTCATAGCGTTCATCTTGAGCCGGCTTCGATCGCATTATTCGGTGCTGCTGTTTTGCTGTTGTTGCAAACACTTGGCCAACCTCTGGATGAGAAAGACCATGCCTACGAACATATTATGGCTGAAGTGGAATGGACCACGATTTTCTTTTTTGTGGGGCTATTTATCATTGTTACCGGCGTGGAACATACCGGCATCATTGAAATGCTGGCACACAAAACACTGGATATGACCGGTGGTGATTTTAATGCAACTGTTGCTGCTGTTCTGTGGGTTTCAGCCATTGCCTCGGCTATGATTGATAACATTCCATTCGTAGCCACGATGATTCCGCTTATCCATAACATGGCACCGACATTTGGCGGCCCCGATGCGCTGGTGCCATTGTGGTGGGCTCTTGCACTGGGGGCATGCCTGGGTGGTAACGGTTCCCTGATTGGAGCATCAGCCAATCTTATTGTAGCCGGTTTTGCCCAGCGTGCCGGGCACCCGATTGCTTTTCTGGTATTCCTGAAACACGCCTTCGGGCTGATGTTGATCTCTATCATTATTTCGCATATCTATCTCTACGTGCGTTATCTGTCATAATGATTCGACTTATAAACAGGCATCAGCTTTGAGCCAGAGACTGTTTCGTTCCTATGAGTGGATGCTGGCCAAGCGCTATCTGCGCTCCCGTCGCAGTGAACGATTCGTATCGCTGATCAGCTGGAGTTCGGGAATTGGTATCGCCATTGGTGTCATGACGCTGATTGCCGTGTTGTCAGTGATGAATGGTGCAGCTGTGGAAATTCGTGACAAAATACTCGGTTTTTCTTCACATATTGATATTCAGGGGCCTGGAAACACATTGTCTGACTGGCAAAATTGGTTATCTCAAGCCGAGAAACTGGATGGGGTAGAGCGTGCTGCTCCGTATATTTCGACTCAGGTTCTGGCCTCCTACGGTTCGCGGGCATTGGGGGCAATATTAAAGGGTGTGGATGTACGCAGAAGCGATGAAATTGCCGGTCATATTACCAAAGGGCGATTTATCAATGCCATCGGTTCACCGTTTCAGGTAGTGGTGGGCAAGGATCTGGCCAGAAAGCTCGGCCTGGAAGTAGGGGATAGGGTGAGATTGATGTCACCTTCCGGCGGCATCAGCCCTTCTGGCGCCGCTCCGCGTATGCGGGCATTTGAAGTGGCAGGTATTTTTGATTCCGGTTTTTATGAATACGATGTTGGCATGATTATCACGCCCCTGAATGCGGTTCAGCGCCTGAATAAAATGGGCGACAGCGTCACCGGTCTTGAGCTCTTCTTATATGACAGGGATCGCTCCGGTGAGGTTTCCGAACAGGCGCGGCAAAAACTACCGCCTGGCGCATGGATAACCGACTGGAAACAGCGCCATCGCTCATTTTTTCAAGCCCTGAAAACAGAACGGGTTGCCATGGGCGTTATCCTTTCCCTGATTGTACTGGTAGCACTGTTCAATATGGTGGCATCCCTGGTAATGGTGGTCATGGAGCGACGTAAGGAAATTGCCATTTTGAAAACAGTAGGGGCAACGCACGCTTCGGTAATGCGCATCTTTTTGCTCATGGGCACGCTGCTCAGCGGTATTGGTACTCTGGTCGGGGCCATACTCGGGCTGCTGCTGGCCTGGAGACTGGATACCTTGTTGGCCTGGATTGAGGGTTTGACCGGCGTCAAGTTCATGTCCAGCGATGTTTATTATATAGATCATATCCCGTCGGTCATCGACCCGCTCTCCATTGTCGTGATAGTCGTAATCAGCCTGTTTATGGGGGTGGCGGCAACATTCTACCCGGCATGGCGCGCAGCCAGCGTGCCGCCTGCAGAGGCTCTCAGGTATGAATAAACCCCTGCTACTTACCGTCTCTGATTTACACAAACAATTCACTGCACCTTCAGGAGAATTGCATATTTTGAGGGGTGTCGAGTTTGAACTCAATGAGGGTGAGTTTTTAGCCATTGTCGGAGAATCCGGTTCAGGTAAGTCTACCATGCTGCAAATTCTGGGCACACTTGAACAGCCTGATTCCGGTAAAATTTTACTGGATGATGAAATGATTCACAGCCTTGCTTCCAACCGACAAGCCCATCTTCGGAATAAAAAAATCGGATTTGTATATCAGGCTCATCACCTGATTCCGGAATTAACTGCGCTGGAAAATGTCGCTTTACCACTGCTGGTTCAGGGCATGTCATCTGCAGATGCAAATCAGCGCGGACGTGAATTGCTTGGCCGTCTACAGCTTGAAACGCGTGCGGAACATGTACCCGCCAAACTGTCTGGCGGTGAAGCACAGCGCATTGCCGTGGCCCGATCCCTGGTCGCGAAGCCCAGATTGCTGTTGGCCGACGAGCCTACCGGCAACCTCGATGAAAATACCGCGCAGGAAGTATTCGGATTGTTGCGGCAATTGTGCATTGAAGAAAATGCGGCAGTTGTGATGGTCACACACAGCTTGTCTCTGGCCAGATCATGTGATCGACTTCTACGTTTGCACGATGGACAGTTGTTTTCTGATCCTGACTGATTTTTATTTTCGGTTATTTCCACTTCTGATTCAGTATATCAAAAAAGCTTTGACAGATTAATCAGTTCTATTAATATTCATAAGTTGTTTTTAACAGGATTAGATAATACACTGTTTTAACTCATATTTTGATGGGTAGGGAAATATGACCAAAGCTGAGATTGCAAGGATAGTTCATGAACGTGTCGGCCTGACTAAAAAAGAGTCAGCTCAGATCATTGAGTCTGCACTCGATATTGTCCGACATTCACTGGAGCAGGGTGAAAACGTCAAGCTGTCAGGCTTTGGTCATTTTATTGTTCGCCAGAAACATGCAAGACGAGGACGTAACCCCAAGACAGGTATGGATCTCACAATCGCCCCACGCTCAGTTGTAACATTTCGTGCAAGTCCTTTGTTGAAAAAGAAATTGGCAGGAACGGATAAATGAATCCGAAACAGGCTTTGGCAAAAGCGGGATTACAAATTCCGGAACTCCCTGAAAAACTGTTTTTCTCTATTCGCGAAGTCAGTGATATATGTGCTGTCGAGCCGCATGTACTACGCTATTGGGAAAGCGAGTTCAGGCACCTCAAACCGGTCAAGAAAAGTGGTAACCGCCGTTTTTATCGTCATCATGATGTGTATGCTGTTCTTCAGATTAAACATTTGCTGTACGATCTAAATTTTACAATTCGCGGGGCAAAGAAACGTTTACTCAGTGGTGATCTGGAAAACATTGTGGAAAAGAAAGATACTCAGACGCTTCTTCAACAGGTGAGACAGGAATTAAACGAAATTCTTACATTGCTGGATTAATATCCAATCCAAAAAACCTGACTAAATCAGTTAACCTGCATACCTCTTACATTATCTGATATTTTAAGTATGCTTCATCGCCATTAAATCGGGGCGTAGCGCAGCCTGGTAGCGCACTTGACTGGGGGTCAAGTGGTCGGAGGTTCGAATCCTCTCGTCCCGACCATTTTCTAAAATAAATAAACGTTTGGCTTTTTCTGTATATCAGTATGCACATATACAAACTACGGGAAAACCCATGCGGATTTTGGGGAGCAGCAAGTGTGAAGAATCATCTGATGCCTGAGCATACGAAGCCTTCATTCGACCGGCCACGGCAACGCATGGTAAACGACCAACTCATAGCCAGAGGCATTGATGATGAGCGGGTGCTTGCAGCAATGTTGTCGGTGCCGCGACACATATTCGTTGATTCTGCCCTCGCATCACGAGCCTATCAGGACTGTGCCTTGCCGATTGGATGCGGCCAGACTATTTCCCAGCCTTATATGGTTGCACGCATGAGCCAGCTGCTTGCATTGGAAGGGAATGAGCGTGTGTTGGAAATCGGTACGGGTTGTGGTTACCAAACGGCTGTGCTCTCTCGCCTTTGTCGCAGGGTTTACAGTATTGAGCGTATCGATGCATTGCATCGACGGGCAAGACAAAATCTGAGAATGGCGCGTCATGCCAACGTCATGCTTAAATGCGGTGATGGGCTTGAAGGCTGGGAAGAATATGCGCCATTTGATGCAATTATTGTTACTGCCGGAGGCTTTGCTTCTGATTTATGGTTGCAGCAGTTAAAACCGGGAGGCGTATTGCTGTTGCCTGAAGGCAAAAGTGGTACGCATCGCCTGGTTCGTCGTCGCAAGCAGGCGCACACCATTACGGAGGAGTATTTTGATGCATGCACATTTGTCCCGTTACTGAAAGGGGTAAACTATCATTGATTTGATTAATCAACCTTCAGCCGTATCCTGGTTGAGGCGGTTATATCACTGGACACTGTCATGGGCAGATAATCCGAATGCCGGTCGGGCGCTGTTCGCCATTGCTGTCATTGAAGCCAGTGTGTTTCCGATTCCGCCAGACATCCTGCTGATCGCACTGGCGCTCGGGCGCCCGGATGCCTCTTTTCGATTTGCTGCACTGTCTACTGCCGGCACTGTCGTTGGTGCTGCGATTGGTTACGCCATCGGCATGTTTCTGTTTACTGCGGTTGCACTGCCCCTCATGGAATTTTATAACGCCATGGATACCTTTCACCATGTGCAACAATGGTTTGTCGAATATGGCGTAGCTATGATACTCATAGCTGGTTTTTCCCCCATTCCATTCAAGGTATTCACCATAGCGGCCGGTGCTTTCGGCCTCTCTTTTCCTGCCTTTCTGGCTGCTACGCTTATTTCCAGAGGAGCACGTTTTTACCTGGAAGCGGCATTATTGCGATGGGGAGGGCAGCGACTGCGTGTGTGGGTGGAGCAGTATTTCGAATGGTTGACCGTGGCCGTGGCTGTAGCTGTGATTGGAGGGTTTGTCCTGTTATGGATCTAATCAGCCGGTTACTCTGTCTCGTCATCTTGATGGCTACTGCCGGTTGCTATTCGACCAGCCTTCCTCACCATTCAATATCTGCTACCGCACACAGTCATAAGCCTGTTATTCGTTATGTCAGGGCCAATGACACTTTATACAGCCTTGGCAAGAAATTTGGAGTTAATTACCGACTCATTGCCCGGCGGAACCATATTTCCTATCCCTATCGAATTTATATCGGACAGCGCCTGTATATTGATCGCCAGGCACCCCTGAGCCATGACCCGGCAGCGGCAAAAATAAGAAGCATTTCGAAGTCACCCCAGAAGAAATCCAGCACAGGGCACAAAAAAAGTATCGCTTCGAAATCAGCCCATAAGACGAAAGCAAGAGGATATACGGGCCGTTTACTGTGGCCTGTCAAAGGAACTGTAACCAGTAAATTTGGACGCAGGGGAAGTCGCATGCATGATGGTATCGACATAAGTGCCAAAGAGGGCACCCCGCTACATGCTGCTGCTTCAGGTGAAGTGGTGTATGCAGATTCCCGTCTCAGTGGATATGGCAAGCTGATCATCATCAGACATGGTAAAAACCTGTTTACTGCCTACGGGCATAACCAACGGATGTTGGTAAGAAAAGGAGCAAGGGTGCGTGCTGGCGATGTGATTGGCAGAGTTGGTCACACAGGAAGGGCCACTGGTCCACACCTTCATTTTGAGGTCAGGCAGGGCAGTACCCCGGTAAATCCACTTGCCTATTTGCCGCATTAAAAAGATAGTTGAACTATGATTGCTCTGAATATTTTTTCTGGTTGTGCGAAGTATGTCATTTTGGTCGTAAGCGCTGATGAGTAATCGTCCCAGCATGGAGCCGATGGCGATTTATATGCGTGAAATTTCGCGTTATGATTTGCTTACTGCTGAGCAAGAGATTGAACTGTCTAAACGAATTTCGAACGGAGATGATGCAGCTCGCCAAGATATGATTCAGGCCAACCTCCGGCTGGTTGTCAAAATTGCCAGGCGTTATCTTGGCCGTAAGCTGACGCTGGGTGATTTGATTGAAGAGGGAAATCTGGGCTTAATGCGCGCTGTTGAAAAATTCGATATTGCGCATGGCTGTCGTTTTTCCACATATGCAACATGGTGGATTCGGCAATCAGTGGAGCGGGCAATTATGAATCAGTCCCGCACCATCCGTGTGCCTGTTCATGTTGCCAAGGAATTCAATACTGTATTGAGTCATACGGCCCAGTTGCGGGTTTCACTTGGGCGGGAGCCTACGGAACTGGAAATCGCCAATTCGATGAACATCCCGGTTGCACGGGTACATACGTTGCTAATGACATCGATAGGCACGGAGAGCGCCGATGCGATTCTGCACACGGATGGTGATTTTACCTTGTATGATGTTACCCCTGATGAGCATCTCAGCACCCCTGGCGACAGTCTGGGGAATGATCAGCGCAATGAAATGCTTCGGAAGTGGATGGCTAAACTGACAGCCAGGGAGTGTGATGTTGTCCGTTTACGTTATGGTTTGGGGGAGACACATGACCCGTGGACGCTGGAAAAAATTGGTGAACACATGGGAATAACACGGGAACGTATCCGGCAAATTCAGATGACTGCGCTGAAAAAGTTGCGCAGCATGGTCGAACACGAAAATATAAATTTTGAGGAAATTATCTGATGATAAAGACACTGAATTGGTGGCAGAACTACATTCGCGATGTGCCTGACTTTCCCAAACCCGGAATTGTGTTCAAAGACATCACGCCGCTACTGGCCAATGGCGAGGCATTTTCCGCTGTCGTATCTGAACTTGCATGCCATGTCGGGAGTGATGTTGACGCTATCGTCGGCATTGAGTCGAGAGGGTTTATTTTTGGTGCTGCTCTGGCGCAACAACTGGGGCTGGGCCTGATTACTGTGCGCAAACCCGGCAAACTTCCAGCCAATGTACACAGCATCGAGTATGAACTGGAGTATGGCATGGACCGGCTGGAAATACACCGTGATGCTTTATCAGCCGGTCACAAAGTTGTGGTGGTGGATGATCTGCTTGCTACCGGTGGTACAGCTGCTGCAACGGTTCAGCTGGTACGTAAGCTGGGGGCGGAAGTCGATGTCTGTCTGTTTGTGATCGAGCTGTCATTTCTGAATGGAAAAAAAGCACTGGGCGATGTGAATATTCATAGTCTGTTGCATTATGAATGAGATAATTTCTCCGTTAAACTTTTTTGTGTAATTCATCGTGCAGATCGGCTTTGAAAACGCTATGATTCGAAAGCTGTTTCATACTACGGGAGTGAAAAGCCTGCGCCCGTTAGCCCTCGTAGCTCAGCTGGATAGAGCGGCCGCCTCCTAAGCGGCAGGCCACACGTTCGAATCGTGTCGAGGGCACCAATTGAATAATATTTGTACTACCAACAGAGGTTAAACCATGGAAGAAACACTTAATCCTGCTGTACCCGTCCTGATCGAAGATGAGATGAAACGCTCTTATCTCGATTACGCTATGAGCGTGATTGTCGGGCGCGCCTTGCCTGATGCTCGCGATGGTCTGAAGCCTGTACATCGACGTATTCTGTATGCCATGCAGGATTTG
This sequence comes from uncultured Zetaproteobacteria bacterium, assembly GCA_964490955.1. Classification (GTDB taxonomy): domain Bacteria; phylum Pseudomonadota; class Zetaproteobacteria; order Mariprofundales; family Mariprofundaceae; genus Mariprofundus. The sequence continues at coordinate 20,433 of CAZBEN010000014.1, forward strand.
GGTTGCACGCACGATAAACCGTTCAAGAAATCAGCGCGCGTGGTGGGCGATGTGATCGGTAAATACCACCCGCATGGCGATACCGCCGTGTACGATGCCATGGTACGTATGGCGCAACCATGGAGCATGCGTCACCTGTTGATCGATGGACAGGGCAACTTCGGTTCTGTCGATGGCGATTCACCGGCGGCCATGCGGTACACGGAAGCGCGCATGAGCAGGTTGGCTACCGAATTGCTGGCTGATATTGATAAAAACACCGTTGATTTCGTCCCCAACTATGATGAATCACTGAAAGAGCCAAAAGTGCTGCCGGCCAAATACCCCAACCTGCTGGTCAATGGTTCGCAGGGTATTGCCGTGGGCATGGCCACCAATATTCCGCCGCATAATCTGGGCGAAGCCATCAATGCCTGTATTGCGCTGGTCGGCAATCCCGATATTGATGACGATGAACTCATGCAGATTATGCCTGGCCCCGATTTCCCGAGCGGCGGCTTTATTTATGGTCGCAAAGGCATGCAGCAGGCATTCATCAGTGGTCGCGGTTCGGTCACCATGCGTGCCAGGGCGCTGGTAGAAATTCATCCGCGCACTAAGCGTGAGTCATTGATCATTACCGAACTGCCGTATCAGGTGAACAAGGCCAACCTGATTGAAAATATAGCCCATATGGTGCGCGACAAGAAACTCGAAGGCATTTCTGACCTGCGCGACGAATCCGATCGCGATGGTATGCGCATTGCCATCGAACTGAAAAAGAATGAAATCCCCGAAGTGGTACTGAACAACCTGTATAAGCATACACAGCTTCAGTGCAATTTCGGTTGTAATATGCTCTCGCTCGTCGATGGACAGCCCAAGCTATGCGGCGTACGCGAATTGTTGCTCCACTTCCTCGATCACCGCCGTCAGGTGGTGACGCGCCGTTGCCTGTTTGATCTGGCCAAGGCCGAAGCGCGCGCCCATATCCTCGAAGGTTTGTTGATTGCGCTGGATAATATTGATGAAGTGATCAAATTGATTCGTGCCAGCCAGACGCCGGCGGAAGCCAAAGCCGGTTTGATGGATCGTTTCGGTTTATCGGACAAACAGTCGCAGGCTATTCTGGATATGCGTCTGCATCGTTTGACTGGTCTGGAGCGTGGCAAGATTCAGGCGGAGTTCGATGAAATTCAGAAATTAATCGCCCACCTGAAAGCGATTCTGGCCGATGAGAAATTGCTCATGGGCGTGATTGTTGAAGAGCTGGAAGCGGTGCGTGATAAATATGCCGATCCGCGTCGTTCCGAAATTATGGATGAAACGGCGGAACTCTCGGTCGAAGATCTGATTACCGAAGAGGATATGGTCGTCACGATTTCCAACGAGGGATATATTAAACGCAATGCGACCTCGCTGTATCGCGCCCAGCGGCGTGGCGGCAAGGGCAAGACGGCGATGACAACGAAGGAAGAAGATTTCGTGGCGCAGTTGATGGTGGCATCGACGCATGATTACCTGCTGTTCTTCTCGGACCGAGGGCGTGTATTCCGCAAGAAAGTCTATGAAGTGCCGCAGGCCGGACGCGCGGCGCGCGGCAAGGCGCTGGTGAACCTGTTGCCGGTGGAGAAGGATGAAAAGATTTCCGCTACACTTTCGATACGCGAATTTGACGAGGATCATTACATCGTCATGGCCACCAAAAACGGCGTCATCAAAAAGACCCGTTTATCCGATTTCCAGAATATTCGCGCCAACGGTATTATCGCCATCAAGATTGATGATGACGATGATTTGATTGGCGTCGTCGTATCCAATGGCGAGCAGGATATCATGCTCTCAGCCAGTGGCGGCAAGGCGATTCGTTTTTCTGAAACTGATGTGCGGCCGATGGGACGCAGCACGCGCGGCGTCACGGGCATGCGCATGCCGGGAGGCTGTAAAGTAATTTCAATGACGCTGGTTTCGGATCGCGCATCATTGCTGGCGGTTTCTGAGAACGGTTTTGGCAAGCGAACTTCTGTCTCTGAATACAATGTCCAGAAACGCGGCGGGCAGGGCGTATTCACGCTCAAGACCGGTGGGCGCAATGGCGCCATGATCGGCGCGCTGTTGGTACTGGATGAAGATCAGGTGATGATGATGACCGATACAGGGCGTCTGGTACGCATCAAGATGAAAGGCGTTTCTGTTATCGGGCGTAATACGCAGGGTGTGACACTGTTTAGCGTCAATGATAACGAACGCGTGATAGGCGCTGTACGCGTGGCGGAAAAACAGGAAGATGATGATACGGATGAAGCTGCTTCTGCCGATGATAACACTGAGGCCGGTGGAGAGAGCTAAATGATTGATCGTCAGGCATTTCGCCGTTCGTTTGATGAAATGAATGCAGCATTAGCGCGGCGTGGCATGGATGTTTCTGATCCGAACGGATCATGGGGCAGGGCGCGAGCGCTGGATGTAGCACAGCGTGAACTCAAAAGCGAAGCTGAAGCCTTGCAGGCTGAACGCAATCGGGTTTCGAAACTGATTGGCCAGAAGAAAGGTAAAGGTGAAGATACCAGCGCCGAACTGGCTGCCATGGGCGAGGTGTCCCGCAAAGTTAAAGCGTTGGAAGCGCAAGCCAAAGAAGCGGAGGCAGAATTCACCGCTGTGTTAATGGAGATACCCAATCCGTTGCATGAATCTGTGCCGGACGGCAACAGCGAAGATGATAATATCGAAATCCGCTGCTGGGGAACGCCGCGTACGGATGCAGTGCCACCACACTGGGACATCGGCACCGACCTCGGCATCCTCGATTTTGAAGCAGGTGCAACACTGGCGGGGAGCCGATTTACAGTTCTGAAAGGCGCAGCGGCGCGATTGGAACGTGCGCTGATGCAGTTTATGCTCAACACCCATGTTGATGAACACGGCTATGAAGAAGTCTGGGTGCCAGCCATCGTCAATCGTAAAACCATGACAGGTACTGGTCAGCTGCCCAAATTTGAAGACGATTTATATAAACTGGAAGGGGAAGATGCTTTCCTGATTCCCACGGCGGAAGTGCCGGTCACCAACCTCTACCAGGATCAGATTCTCAGTGCCGCCGATCTGCCCAAACGCCATTGCGCCTATACGCCGTGTTTTCGCCGTGAAGCCGGTTCCGCCGGTCGCGATGTGCGCGGCATGATTCGCCAGCATCAGTTTGACAAAGTAGAGCTGGTTCATCTGACCACAGTGGAACGCGCATTGCCCGATCTGGAAATCCTGACCGGCCATGCCGAAGCCATTTTACAGGCGCTGGATTTACCTTATCGCCTGATTGAATTATGTGGCGCTGATGTCGGCTTTTCAGCCCAGAAAACCTACGATCTGGAAGTATGGTTACCCAGCCAGCAGTGCTATCGTGAGATTTCGTCCTGTTCTTCTTTCGGCCAGTTTCAGGGACGTCGCGCCGGCATCCGTTATCGGGAAGAGGGGGGCAAACCGCAAGCGGTTGCAACCCTGAACGGTTCCGGTCTGGCTATTGGTCGTACGCTGGTTGCCGTGCTGGAAAACTACTGGCAGCCAGATGGATCTGTAAACATACCAGATGCCTTGCAACCGTATATGGGCGGAATGCAGCAGATTTCGTAGCATCACTGTCCATGCGTGTTTTGCGGGTAGAGGGTGACACCAGACAGGCTGAATTCATCTGCTGCGATCCAGAGCAGGATGGCGCATACATTGATCACATTGCTGATGGCGAGCCGGGTTGGTGATATCGAATCATTCTTTCATATGAACTAGCCCGCATTATTCTTGAATTCTACCGCGATATTTTTTTGTTAGCGCTTTACAGGTGAACGATCCGCGT
>CAZBEN010000015.1:0-23694 GCA_964490955.1 uncultured Zetaproteobacteria bacterium
TCTCCTGTTTTTATATAGTCGGGTCACCCCGCTTGCGTCAGGCTGAACCTGTTGGGTGAGATACGTCAATTTCCGGATACAGCTTTGCTTTCCGGTTTCGGCGCTCGATTCATCATTAAATCATTGTAGAATCCGGCATATGAATGATAAAAACCGAAGCTATGACAACGCCGATGCATGGCGTTCTGCTGCGATGAAAAGAGTATCCGATATTAGTGTTTCTGAATTGCGCCAGCGCAAAAAAATTGCGGCTGCGCATAATCTGAAGGAAGGTATCAATGATGCCGACACTCTGGCTGATCAGGAGATTTATATTCAGGGCAAAATGTCCCTTGAGGAATATCAGAGCTACCTGCTGTTCAAGCATTCAAACGCTTGATGCTGCATCAATGACACAATATGCCTGAAATAGACCTGACCCTGTTGATATATGGCTTGGTGGTTGGTCTGGGTGCTGGTGCTATAGCCGGTATACTGGCCGGACTGGCCGGTGTTGGCGGCGGTTTAATTTATATGCCTGTATTCTATGCGTTCATGCCGGGTGCAGCTGATGGTGTGGCGATACATGTGTTTGCCAGTCTGGTCGCTGTGGTTATTACCGGCTTTTTTTCTGCCCGTTCACACTGGCGATTGAATCATGTCGATAGCCAGATGTTGAAAATATTGCTGCCCGGTTTGATTGCCGGTGCCGGCCTGGGGCTGTGGAGTACATTACACTTGCCCGAAGCCTGGGTGCTGCTGGCTCTGGCGATGCTGGACGGATGGATGGCGTATGACTACGGGCGTAATGTGCTTGTGAAATCCGCAGGCAAGACATCAGCGGCCCTGTTTTCCGGCCCCATAGGGTTTGTTTCCGGAGCACTGGGTATTGGCGGAGGGACAATGATAGCCCCGTTGTTACGCCGTTTTGTGGCATTGCGCTTTGCCATTGGGACTTCGGCTGCATGCGGACTGTTAATGACACTTGGTGCTGTTTTGGCGAATATATTATTCGAGCCTGTCTGGCATGATATGCTGGCAGAACAGTCAATGTTTCTGGTCGGCGCATGGTTGGGCATAGCCGTGATTCTGCCCAAAAGTACAGCTTGGGCTGCTCGGCTGCATACCGTGGTGCCCGAGCACACACTGTGCGTATCTCTAAAGGCAACGTTTATGCTGTTGGCGACCGGACTGTTTATTGCTGCCATATTATCTGCATTATCATGACTAACCGAGCATGGCTGTCAGGCCAGAGGACTCCCCGGACGTTGCCACGGTATTTTTTCTTTTGATTCAATGGCAACTCGCATAACCAGACCAAGCGCCGCCAGCATGGTGACCAGCGCTGATCCGCCATAACTGATAAAGGGTAATGGCAGGCCAACAACAGGGAAAAGTCCTGACACCATGCCGATATTCACCGTGATATACAGTATAAATATTGAGGCAATACCAACGCAAAGCAATGATGCAAAACGGTTATGGGCACGATGACCGATAAACAGAATTCGCAAAATCAGTACGGCATAAAGTGATAACAACACAGCAACAGCCAAAAAACCGCCTTCTTCAGCCAGGATGGAGAAGATGAAATCGGTATGTTGCTCAGGTAGAAAATGCAGCCTGCCCTGAGTCCCTTGCAAAAACCCCTTACCTGATAATCCCCCTGACCCAATGGCAATGGTAGACTGAATCACATGATAACCGGCGCCCAGCGGATCGGACTGGGGATCCAGCAAGGTGAGCACGCGTTGTTTCTGATAACCATGCATGAAATGCCATAATACCGGCAAGGATGCCAAACCTGCTACCGTGGCCATCATGAACAACCGCCAAGGCAGCCCTGCTGCAATCACCATGCCCGTGGCAGCAAACAATAACACCAGAGTCGTACCCAAATCCGGTTGAATAATGATCAGGCCTGCGGGAATTGCAGCCAATAACAGCGGTACAATAATTTCAACCATGCCTCGGGCTTCCCGACTGGAAAACCAGCTTGCCAACACAAAAATCAGTGCCCATTTCATAATTTCCGAGGGTTGAATATTGGCAACTCCAATATCCAGCCATCTGCGCGCACCCATATGTATATCGCCGATCAGAGGTACAAGTATCAGTAGCAGCAATGCCGCGCCATACATGGGCCAGCAGGCCAATCCCAGTATCCGCAGGGGTACAAAGCACAGGATGCTGAATACCAGCATGCCAATTGCCCAGAACATGACCTGTTTTTGCCATAACTCGCTATCACCCTGATGTACCGCAGCATAGAGCACAATCATACCCAATGCCGCCAGTCCAAACAGGAAGGCAAGCAATATCCAGTCCAGTGATTTGAGCATGCGGATCACAGCTTCTCTTCCTTTGTATCCCTGCGGATACCGGGTCTGGCCTGTTTTGCAGCCATGGTTTCAATAATGGCGGCGGCTACAGGACCGGCGCTACTACCGCCGTGGCCACCATGTTCAACAAATACTGCAATGGCAATTTTCGGGTTATCGTATGGTGCATAACCCATGAACCATGCATGATCCCTGTGACGCCGCAGCAGTTCATCCTTGCTCAATCCCTTCTTTTCATTCCGGAGAATTTTTACCACCTGCGCCGTTCCTGTTTTTCCTGCTACTGCCCATGCCGCTTTTGACAACACCCTGTGCGCCGTGCCATGAGGGTTCAGAACCACGCCCCGCATCGCTTGCTGAACTTTTTGCAACTGTTCCGGCTTAATATCAACCTGATGTAATACCTCCGCCCGTATATTCGCCAACAATTGAGGTTTAAGTACCTTGCCACCGTTAGCGATAGCGGCAGCCAGACGCGCCATCTGTAACGGCGTCACGGTCAGCAAGCCCTGGCCAATAGCGGTAATCATCGTTTCTCCACGATACCACTTCTTGCGTTTGGTATGGCTGCTTTTGAAAGCGGCCATCATGTATGGCTGGCGAGTAGGAATGATGCCGTGTGTTTCCGGCGATAAATCGATTTGTGTTTTCTCTCCCAGCCCCCACTCATGGGCAGCATCACTGATGGCCGCCATGCCAAGACGATCACCCAGTTGATAAAAATAAACATCGCAGGATTGGATCAGCGCCGAATTCAGTGTGACTTTTCCATGTCCTCTGTGTTTCCAGCAGTGTAGTTTTCTGTCGGCAAGCTCAAGATAGCCCGGACAAAATGTGCTCCCGTTCGCCAGAGGGATAGCGTTTTTAAGGGCACCTAGTGCTGTGACAAGCTTGAATGTTGAGGCTGGTGGATATGCCGCCTGAGTAGCCCGATTCAGAAGCGGCCTTTCCGGGTTATTCAGCCACGCATTCCATTGCTCGGACTCCAGGCCGGTAATAAAACGATTGGTGTCGTATCCCGGTTTGCTCAGCATGGCAATGATGCCTCCGGTTTTGATATCCATGACAACGACAGCACCGGTTCTTTCTCCCAGCGCATCTGCGGCAGCTTTCTGAACATCAATATCCAACGTAAGTTGAATCCGGTTGCCCATGACAGGAGGTGTTCGTTTTACAACGGCGACGCGTCTGCCACGTGCATCAACTTCTTCCCGTTGATGACCGGGGTGGCCATGAAGTTTTGTTTCAAAACTTTTTTCCACACCGGTGCGACCAATAAACTCAGTAGGCAGGTAACCGGCATCCAGGTCTTTCTTTCTGGCCAGTGACAGATAACCGATCAGATGCGATGTCAGCTCGGCATATGGATATTGGCGGTAACTGCCGGCCTCAACGTCAACGCCCGGCAGGTGGTGCAATCGGGCGGCAAGTGGCGCAATGTTCGACCACTGCAGTTTGTCATCCAGTAATACCGGTCGGTCGGGTCGTCTGGCCCGTTGAATTCTTTTGCGAACCAAGGTGAGTTTTGCTGGTGTCCAGGCCAGCATCTCCGCCAGGGTATTCAGGGTCACATCAAGATGCTCTACCCGTTCCGGAATCAACAAAACACGATAGGCAATACGGTTGATGGCCAGCCCCTTGCTATTGGCATCGATAATTTCCCCGCGAACCGGCAATATCGGCACAATGTTCAGACGGTTTTGATTGGCCTGCAGTGCATATTTGTCATGTTCAAACCACTGCATCTGCATAATGTGGAACAACAGCATCCCCAGCAGTGCCGGTACCGATGCATAAAAGAAGAGCATGCGCACATCGAAGCGATGTCGAACCTCAAGCTTCTTGTTGCGCATATTGCCTCGTCAACAGATACCATGCCGGAATGCACAAACACAATGTCAACAGCGATGCCACCAGTCCCCAGCCGGGTTGTAGCAGGGAGAGCACAACGGCCAGCATTAGCAACAACCTTTGTGGCAAGCCGGCTCCAAGGTGCTGATCCACATAAATCATAGCCAGGGGCACCAGCGTCACCATTAGGAAGCTGGCCCCAAGCGACCAGTACAGCACGACATCATGAAATAACACACAGGGTAATACCCATACCCAGTTTTGGCGATGTGCCAACAGGCTAGCCAGAAGTAATGCAAGTGCCCAGTCCGGTTGCTCCAGTGTGTTTGAGAAGGCCAGATTCAGACTAATGCCGAGCAAGGAGAAAATAGGGACGAGGATCGAAATCATGGTATTGCGTGCAGTTGAGATGCAACTGCCAGCCATGTATCACGTTGCCAGTGCGCAACCGGTGCAGCAGATACACTGATAAACAGCTGGCCGGGAATCGGGCGAATACTGGTAATGCGTGCGACAGCAATGCCGGGAGGAAACATGCCGCCAGCACCACTGGTATACAGAATTTGTCCTGGCTGCGGCGCCTGCTCCAACGGCACAAACTCAATCGACAGACTTTCACCCTGGCCTCGTGAAATAGCTGCCAGCGCCGTCCCGGAAATGGTGACAGGCACAACCAGCGAGGCATCGAAAATGGTTCTGACCGTTGCGTGATTTTCCGATGTGCTGTCCACAACGCCCACCAGACCTTCACTGGATACAATGACGTCATCTCTGGATACGTCATCCACCTGCAAAACCAGCCGCTGGCTCATGGCTTCCGGACTACGACCTCGTACTTTGGCTGCATGCCAGCGATAACCGGTAATATCGGAAATTTCGAGAATTTTCCTGAGTTGCCGGTTTTCTTCCCTCAGGCTATTTGCTTCTTGAATCAGGGCAGCCTGCTGCTGGGATTTTTTCTCAAAGGCCAGGTATTTTTTATGCAGCGAATCCTGTTCGGTAAACCACAGTTCAGCAGATTGCCACCACTGGACAGGCGCATGCAATGCTTCCAGAGCCGGCCACATGGCCAGCATGGCAGAGGAACCGGTAATAAGCCGGGAAACGCCGTAAAGACTCAGGAACATCATTACAACTATCATCCACAGCCTGTAGCGGCGGGAAATGGAGATCATAAATGATGAATGATTACAATGTTGTCATTGCATTCATGTGCGAACGCGAAAAACGCCCGTCTGCATCGCCAGCTATTCATTTGCCGGAAACTCGGCAGCAATGCTTTTAATGTTCGGGGCCACATATCTCGAGCCGGCACTTTCTATGATACTTGCCTGCACGATGACCGAATCCCGAGAGGGAAAAGCCAGGGATGGATTTTTTGCAGCTTCATCCATCTGATTTACTCCTCGAACAGAACGCCTCGCATACGGTCAAGCTCTTCCAGCACGCGGCCACTGCCCAGTACCACACAATCAAGCGGATTTTCGGCAATGGTGACCGGAAGACCGGTCTCTTCGCGTAGCAGTTGATCCAGCCCGACCAGAAGTGCTCCGCCACCGGTCAGCATAATGCCTTTGTCTACGATGTCTGCAGCCAGTTCAGGAGGTGTACGTTCCAGACAGACTTTGACGCCTTCAATAATCGCATTCACTGATTCGGTTAATGCTTCAAGAATTTCAGAGTCATCGAGCAGCAGGTTTTTGGGTACACCATTGATCAGGTCGCGACCTTTTACCTCCATCTCCCGCCTGGTCTCCTGCGGGAAAGCACTGCCCAGTTGCATTTTTATTTTTTCAGCTGTCGGCGCACCGACCAGCAGACTGTATTTGCGGCGTAAATGATTGATGATTGATTCATCCATTTTATCACCGCCGACGCGTACGGAGCGTGAGTAGACGATCCCGCCGTAGGAAATCACGGCGATTTCACTGGTTCCACCACCAATATCCACCACCATGGAGCCGGAGGCTTCGGTTACCGGTAAATCAGCCCCAATCGCTGCCGCCATAGGTTCCTCAATCAGGTAAACTTCGCGAGCTCCTGCCGACAATGCCGATTCCCGAATGGCACGACGCTCTACCGGAGTGGAACCAAAGGGGACACAAATCACAATACGCGGATGAATCCCCCAGGTTCGGTCATGCACCTTACGGATAAACTGCTTGAGCATTTCTTCGGTAACCACAAAATCGGCGATCACACCGTCCTTGAGGGGCCGAATGGCCTGAATGCTATCCGGTGTACGTCCCAGCATGCGTTTGGCATCCGAACCGACAGCAAGAACCCTGCGATGCTGCCTGCCGCCGCCGGTATGGATCGCCACCACAGACGGTTCGTTGAGCACAATGCCGGATCCACGCACATAAATCAGCGTATTGGCCGTACCAAGGTCAATGGAAATATCACGGGAAAACATCCCGAACAAACGATTCAGCATAGAAAACCCGCCTCTGGAAAACTAAGCCCTCAACGCTAGTAGCAGAATGAAGGCAGGTAAAGGGATGGAGGTTCACATATAGCCATATAGTTTGATAAAAGTTCAAGAACACAAGGTGAGCCGGAATTTGCTTGATGCTTTTGATGCAAACCCTGCTTTCAAGCTTGTTTACATCTGTGCTGCGGTGAATCTGTTAAATATCCTAATCAAAGTTCTGTCTTGATTCCCCCTCTATTAATGTTGCTCTGATTATTGTGTTTACGCATCTGCTTTGATTCGTGCCTCCTGCCATTCACCGGCCGACGGTACAGGCCGTCCAATCCGGCTATTCTGTCCAGTTATAGTAGTTTGTGCATGGACAGTACGGAAACACTGAATGAATCAGCGTTTCATTAGGAAGGCCTGGATTTGGATACCTGCAATGGAGGATACCCTCTTTTTTTGCGCATAATGTTTATCGTGTTAATAATTAACGGGCGGTTAATGATCCAGCATTCGAGGCGGTATTTGCCGGGATAATTCATCACCATCAGTCCGAACAGTATGCTCATCAAACCCTGCCCAGGAGCGAACAGCATGATAATTCCGGCCAGTATCAAAAAAATGCCCAGCAGATTTTTAAACCCCGCCAGCACCAGTACCACAACAGGGTGACGGGTTTCATCTGATATAGTATGTCGCTTATGATGGCTGAAATAATCCACTGGAATGCGCACCACAAACATACGCATTAAGATGCATCCGATGATCAGGCTAAGCACCGAGATGATTACAATCCAGGCTGCATATTCATGAATATAATCCATCCATATCTGCACAAGCTAAAGCTTATACATTACAGCCTGATAGCAAGTGAAATATATCCTCTCTTCTAACGCACCCTTTTCGAGGTATCCACAATTACCGGACCACTTCTGGTGCCACTTGCGGCCATTTCAGATGAAGAGTGATTTTCAATTAGCTCCACATAGAGAACTCATTCTCGCTGGTCTATCCTTTGGCATGTAACATGCCGAAAGACGGTGCTATGTAGGCACCTGGAAGGCCTACCCTGTGCCAATCTTACCATTTACATCGTTTTTTGAATGCTCTCATCGTTTAAGGGAACACGTAATCGCGTGACCCCTTTCTTTTTGCCTGTAAAACTATGATGCAGCCGGACTATTGAGCTATGGCTTCCTGCAGTTTTTTCATGGCGCGGGCTTCCAATTGACGCACGCGCTCAATAGAAACACCGAATTCCCCGGCCAGTTCCTTCAGCGTAGCTGGCTCTTCGCTCAAGTGACGTCGCTCGACAATCAACCGGTCCCGATCCGCTAATGTTGTCATGGCTTTGGACAACATTGATTTCTGATGATTTTCCCAGTTGGACGCCATAGCAATCTCTTCAGGTGTGGAATCAGAAGCGGGCAGGGTATGTACCAGTGCATCGCCTTCTTCATTTTCGCTGTCCAGTGATAAATCACGCTGCAAAAAGGCGTTGGCTGTTTCCTGATATTCGTTGCCATTAATACCATAATCTGCAGCCACTTCATCGACCTTGTGTCCGTCAAATGCGGCAATGGTGTTTTTGGCCTTCTGCAGGCCGGCAAAAATGCGCCGCTGCAATTTATTAGTGCCCAGCTTGACGATACTCCACGAGCGCAGGATAAAATCGTGAATAGAGGCACGCACCCACCAGGACGCATATGTCATCAGACGGAAACCACGATCCGGGTCAAAACGTTTGACTGCATGCATCAGCCCCATGGTGCCTTCCTGAATCAAATCCATTTCTGGCAGGCCGAAGTGACGGTATTCGCGGGCAATCGCGGCCACACCGCCAAGATTGGCAACTACCAGCTGACGTGCTGCCTCGCGGTCGCCGGAATCGTGCCACAGACGAGCCAGTCGCACTTCTTCTTCACGGCACATGCGAGGTGTTTTCCTGATATCGCGGGAAAATAATGCCAGGCTGGTTAGTTCATATGATGATTTGGAATGCGTTGCTGCTGTCAACCCTGTGACCTCCGATGGTAAATCATGAGCACGCTGTCTGTAGGGCTGCTGTGATGATGTTTCAAGCCTGTTTGACTCGGACTATTCATAAATGCTGCCATGCCCTTGCTTGTCCATTTGTCCGCAAAAAGAATCCCTCGTCGGTCGTCCGTATGCACAGCTACGCACTTCTTCCTCGGAATCTGCTGCAAACAGATGTCCGGTGCGATCATCACAACGATTCATGGATAGTCCGGGTTAAGCCACGCAAGCAATTGTTGTTCGGTTGCTGTTTCAATTCCGAGTTCGCGTGCTTTGGTGAGTTTCGAGCCAGCCTTTTCTCCGGCAATGACAAGATCGGTATTTTTGGAAACAGAACCTGTCGGCCTGGCACCCAGGGCGCGCAACTGTTCCTGTGCAATGCGGCGCTGTATGGATTTAAAACTGCCGGTCAGGACAACAGTTTTTCCGGCCAGCGGGTGATTGCCCGATCCGGACGAGGGCACGGATGGTTGCACGCCTGCTGCCAGCAGTCTGGCAATGACGTCACGATTATGTGGTTCGGCAAAAAAACTGCATATGCTGGCAGCAACTTCCGGCCCTACATCCGGAATGTTAACCAGTTCTCCTGCACCGGCCTGCATCAAGCCATCCAGCCCTCCGAAATGACTGGCCAATCCGGCGGCTGTTGCTGTGCCGACGTGGCGAATACCCAACGCATGCAGGAAACGGGCCAAAGGCCGGTGGTAGCTTTGTTCAAGCGCCTTTTGAAGGTTGGCGATTTTTTTCGCTCCCATACCCGGCCAGTCATGCAACGACTCATAATTGAATTCGTACAGATCAGCAATATCGGTAAGCAGACCCTCATCCACCAGTTTTGTAATCAGTTTGTCTCCCATGCCTTCTATATCCATAGCTGCGCGTGAAACAAAATGAGACAGACGTTCTTTCAACTGGGCAGGGCAGGATAGACCCCCACTGCAACGGATTGCGACTTCACCTTCGACACGGAATACCGATGCACCGCAAACAGGGCAGTTTTGAGGTGGTGAGGGGAGTTTTGCCCTCTCATCCATGTCCACGGCTCTGACAATTTCAGGAATCACATCGCCAGCCCGGCGCACGATCACCCGGGCACCGGCATAAACCTGCTTGCGCTGTAATTCATCGATGTTGTGCAGCGTTGCGCGCGATACGATGACTCCACCGACGGCAACCGGTTGCATCTCGGCAACCGGAGTGATTACCCCGGTTCGGCCGACTTGCCAGATAATTTGCTTGACCGAAGTTATCACCTCTTCAGCCGGAAATTTGTACGCAATGGCCCAGCGCGGTGAACGAGCCACTGCCCCCATGCGGTGCTGCAGGGCGAAATCATCCAGCTTATAGACCACGCCATCGATTTCGTAAGGCAGGTCGGCACGTTTTTCCTGCAAGGCCTGATAGCGGGCCAGTAAACCTTCCATATCATTAGCCACGGAGGTGTCTTGTACGGCAAATCCGAAATCGTGTAACCGTGCCAGTAAAGCAGATTGGCCGGCAGCCAGTTCGCGCCCCCCGAGGCCAACACCATATGCAAAAAAGTTGAGGCCGCGGTTGGCCGTTACTTTCGCATCCAGTTGTCTGAGTGAGCCGGCAGCGGCATTGCGCGGATTGGCGAAGGCGGATAATCCTTCGGCATCCTGGCGCATATTGAGTTCGGTAAAGGCTGATTTGGACATATACACTTCACCACGCACTTCCAGCACTTCGGGAGGTTCTGTGTCGGTACAGTTCAGATGCCAGGGGATATCGGCAATCGTGCGAATGTTATCGGTAACATCCTCGCCGACTTTTCCGTCACCGCGTGTGGCTGCAATGCTCAGTCGGCCGGATTCGTAGCGTAAGTTAACGGCTAACCCATCAATTTTGGATTCAATGATAAAATCCGGTTTTTCTTCGCCGGTTCCTTCACGTATTCTGCGAACGAATGCCTCGATTTCTTCCGGGTCAAACGCATTGGCCAGCGATAACAAGGGTTCGCCATGCTCTCGTGTAACAAATGTCCGGGATGGTATGGCACCCACTGACCGGGTTGGAGAGTCTGCCGGTACCGGTTCACCCAGCCCTGCTTCAAGCACCTCCAGTTGCCGCAATAGCCGGTCATATTCGGCATCGGTTATAATCGGTGCATCAAGCGTATAATAGCGATAATTGTGTTCTTTGAGGGCTAAACGCAGAGCATCAATACGCAGCTTCAAGGTGCTGTCGTTGTTCATCCCGTCGGTGATTTTTCCAGCAGACCTTCAATGGTTTGTGTGATCGGTTTGGACATCCAGTCTTTGGCTCCAATCAAATGATGCAATACTGTGCCATCACGGCCAATCAGGAATGATTCGGGATAACGGAAAACGCCATAACTGCGTGACACAGCACTGTCGGCATCATGTAAAACCTGAAAAGGCATTCTGTATTCCTTCATGAAAGTAGTCAGGTCGTCGCGGCGGTGATCGACAGAAATAGCAATAATTTTCAGGCCGCGAGATGCATATTTATCATGCAGTTCAGCCATGGATGGAATTTCCTTACGGCAGGGCGGGCACCAGGTCGCCCAGAAATTCAGCAGCATCACCTCACCTTTCGGCAATGTTTGCATGGCGCCCTGCACATCCGGAAGACTGAAATCAATGGCCTGCGCACCCTGACGAACAGATGCCGGGGCTTCGGGTAAAGACAGCCAGACGATGCTACCAATACCTGCAAAAATGCACAGCACCAGCAGCCAGCGGTATTTCATACTGTGCCCTTCGCTCATGTCGCCGTTCCGACTGTTAATCCAGCCAGTGATGTCTGCAACGCTTGTTCTGTTACTCTGTGTCTGAATAGTTCCTGACCATCCACCAGCAATACCGGCACATCCAGTCCGTAGCGAACGAGCAGCGCTTTGTCGCGATCCACGTTAATCGTTTCCCACGAACATAAGCCCTGCCCGGCCGCCGCCGCGACTACTGCCTTGGCATCTTCGCACAGGCAGCAGTTACGGCGACTCAGCAATTGAATATGCGGTCGGAGCATATGGCTGGAATTAATCCTCTGCTTTCCGCTTCTTGGGCAGCTTGACCAAGGCAAATACCTGATCGCCCCGCCGGTCCAGCATGACACGCAGCACTTCACCAGGTTTGAATTGTTTTGCCAGTTTCGAAAAGCTGCTGACATTGTTCACATCTTTTCCGTTGATACGATAAATAACATCGCCGCGTTGAATGCCGGCGCGTGCTGCAGGCATACCGCGTTGTAATTGCTGCACTACGATACCTTTTTTGGCACGTGTCTGTAATCTTGCAGCCAGATCAGGAGTCAGATTGTCCACCACCATACCGAGGCGAATCTTGGACTTGTCGCGGTTCGGATGAGCATTTGAAGCAGTTTCCTCATCTGTCATGGCTTCCACCTTGACAGTGAGCAGCTTGTGTTTGCCATCGCGAATCAGACCGATTTTCACTTTATCACCCGGCGCGTGACGGGCTACGCGAATCGGCAGGTCATGTGCTTTTTGAACTGCTTTTCCATCAATGGATACAATCACATCACCCGGCTTGATACCTGCCCGGTCCGCAGCAGAGCCAGCCACGACTTGCGGTACCAGCGCGCCTTCGCGGCTTTTCAGCCCCAGCGCCTGCATGGTTTCCTTATCTACATCTGTGATATGTACACCGAGACGTGCACGGGTCACGTGACCTTTTTCACGCAATTCATGCATGACCGATTTGGCCAGATTAATCGGAATGGCAAAACCAATACCATTGTTTCCGCCGCTGCGTGAATAAATGGCGGTGTTGATACCCACGACTTCACCCCTGCGATTGAACAAGGGGCCACCGGAATTGCCCGGATTAATGGCTGCATCGGTCTGAATAAAATCATCGTAGGGGCCGGAACCAATCACACGGCCTTTGGCTGAAACGATACCCGCAGTCACTGTTTGCTCCAAGCCGAAAGGATTGCCGATAGCCACCACCCAGTCGCCCACACGCAGCTTGTCTGAATCACCCAACTGAACAGCTTTCAGGTGTTTTGCCTTGAACTTGATCAGAGCGACATCCAGTTTGGGGTCGGTACCAATGATTTTGGCTTCGTGCTCGGTGCCATCCCGCATTTTAACAATAACTTCGTCGGCGCCGTCCACGACATGATTGTTGGTCACCACATAACCGTCTGCTGACAGGATAAAACCGGTACCCAGAGCGTGTCGTTCCTGTTGCTGGCGTGGCATGTTGCGCAAGAAATCATTAAAGAAGTCATCAAAAGGGGAGCCGTGCGAGCCATGCGGGGAACCAAAACCGGGCGGCAAACCCTGCCGGCGTTGTTGAGCATGTTTGGTAGTGCTGATGTTAACTACAGAATCAGCTTGTGCTTCCGCCAGACCGGCAAAGCTTTCGGGCATCGCCTGAGCATGTGAAATCCACATCACCGCAAGAAATAATACCGGGAACAATCGTTTGATTTGATTCAATCTTAACTCCTTATGTAAAAATACAGACCGATTTGTAAGCCTGTTGGATGAAAAAAAGATGAAAATTCAATGTCAATGAGATGAAACAGACAACGAGTTTTCAGAATGTCCTGAGGATGCTCCAATAATATGCACCATGCGCACGTCCAGTCCGGCCGTCGATTTGGATGCAATTGCGGCAAGATGCGATTTGTACCAGAGATAATAAGTCAGCACCGCTATCAGTCCGCCCAGTGCGGCCACTGCTTCCACGGCCGGCCAGCCCAGATACAGAGCCAGACTGCGTGTCACCAGTCCCGCAGCAACAAATGCAACCATAGGTAGTGCATACAGGCGAAAGGCGATTCGTAATACGGCACTGTCTGGTACTTCCAGAACGACCCTGTCGCCGGCTTTTGCACCGATCTGATTATGCACACGCAGTTCAATCACACGCTCAACCCATGAGCCCATTGTGGCACACGAGGTTTTACCGGCGCAATCACCACAGGCGCTGGCTCGGCGACCGCTGACAACGGCTTCATGCCCCTCCACTGCGATAACTGTGACCTGTTGCTCCATACACACTCCTGTATTTTTGCCGTCCGATGCATCGAACATCAAGACGAGTCGACTTCAAAAGCCGCAGCTTACACTAGGGCCTGTTCATATAAAATCCATGCGTAACGCTTCAGCTGGATTTTATTTGAACAGGCCCTTGTATGTTCCTTTTTATCGAATTAAATGTTCGATTCCATGCAGCATATGAACAAGCGAGAGCCTGACCATATTTTGTAAACAACACAGGCGGATATTTTTTATTGTACGAGTTTTATAAAGTTAACCGGGAGCATTACGTCTGGCTATCTATTGGGCGGATTTATCCATACCGATCAATTGAAACAGTTCCAGCCTTGATGACGGATTTTTCATAAACGCGCCGGTTAATTTGGAGGTGGTAGTCCATGAGTTGGCTTTATGGATGCCTCGGTGGCACATGCAGAAATGCTGACACTGGATAATCACAGCCACACCTTTCGGGTCGAGCACTTCGTCAATGGCATTGGCAATCTGCATGGTCAGCTTTTCCTGTACCTGCAGGCGTTTGGCATAACCCTCGACCACGCGCGCCAGCTTGGACAGGCCTACAACACGATCGCGCGGGATATAAGCCACATGCGCCTTGCCGACAAACGGCACCATATGATGTTCACAATGGCTGTGCACATCGATATCCGAAACCAGCACCACCTCATCATAACCACACACCTCTTCAAAGGTTTTCAGCAAATGCTCGCGCGGGTCTTCGCGGTAGCCGGAGAAATGTTCGCACATGGCGGCGAGTACCCGTGCCGGGGTTTCCTGCAGACCTTCCCTGTTCACGTTTTCGCCGATAAATTCCAATAGTCCACGGACGTTTGCCATGCCGCGGATATTTTTTGGATCGTTCAGGTCAAAGTTTTCAGTCACAACACTCACTTCCTTTTCGTGATCTGCGGTGCACCATAGCGTAAATTTTCTCAGGGCAACACCCTCTTGGCGTGTTGGTGTATCAGGAGGAGCCATGCTTACAATTGATCTTCTGCGTCATGGTGCGCTGGAAGGCGGTGTTAAATACCGGGGCAAAATCGATGATCCGCTGACGTTACAGGGAAGACAATCGATGGATCGGGTCTGGGGACAACTGGTGGGAGAAATAGAGTGTATTGTTACATCGCCGTTAAGTCGTTGTGCCTCTCCGGCTAAAGCCTGGGCACAACAAGCCGGCATTCATTGCATCATTGAATCGAGATTGGCTGAAATGAACTACGGTGAATGGGAAGGCAAGACAATTGAAACGATTAAACGGGAATATCCGGGGATGCTGGAACAATGGCGCACCGACCCGACCGGTATGCGACCACCCGGCGGAGAAGCACCGGAAGAATTGAGGAAGCGATTAAGCGAATGGTGGGAAGAAGCACGGATTCGTTTCGATGGCCATCACATATTGTTGGTGGCGCATTCCGGCAGTTTGCGCATGTTGATTACCCTGTTACTGGGTCAACCCATTGCGTACACGCGCACTATCGATATGCCATACATTTGCTGGAATCGTATTATTCACCGGCAAGGGGAAAGCCGTATGATGGATGTAAACAGGGGCTAATTCTGAGTCACTGCTTTGCCGAACAGGCGCTGCATCATGTGTTTGATGTCCAGTGTGATGCCAAGAGCGGCTGGCACCGAGAACAGCGTGATGACAGTGGAGAACATCAGCCCCCACGATAGTGCCAGCGCCATCGGTGCAACAAAGGGGTCAAAGCCACCCCAGCCGTAGGCTGTGGGTAAGAGGCCAACGACAGTGGTAATCGCAGTCAGCAATACGGCCCTGAGGCGACGCTTGCCACTTTCCAGTATGGCCTGTCGCCACGGGACACCTTCAGCGATCAGACGCTGGATAAAGACAGCCATAACCAGCGATGCATTAACGACCACACCGGTGAGGGCGACAAAGCCCATCATGGCCATGAATGAAATCGGCGTTCCGTGCAGAAAAAAGCCGACAATGATGCCGATGACACCGAACGGGATAGCTAACATGACCAGAATCGGATAACCGATACGGTTAAACTGTACGGCCAGAATGGCAAAAATGCCAAGCAGCGCAAAAACAAAGCTGAAGATCAGTCCGCGCACCGATTCCTGCGTTTTCTCTTCTTCACCACCCATATGAACACGAACAGTGGCGGCATCATCTCCTGTCCATTCACTCTGGTGTTTTCCAACCAGAGCGTTGATTTGCTTGGAGTTTATGTCCGCTTGATTCACTTCAGCCGATACATTGATCACACGGCGCCCGTCTTTGTGGCGAATACTGCTGGTGCCCGGTTTGCTCTCAAGTTTTGCAATACGGAACAGCGGTACCAGCCCTCCCTGTTTGTTGGGTATTTCCAGCTTCATCAAGGTACCGAGATCTCGCTGTGCCTGTTCGGGGTAGCGGATGGTGACATCGATTTCTTCCTTGCCGCGTTTGATGGTAGATATGCGCAGTCCGTCAAAGGCGGCGCGGATCTGGCTGCTGGCCGTGGCCAGATCGACTCCGGCATAGGCGGCAAGCTTGCGGTCCATGACAATGCGAATTTCCGGATCACCCGGCTCCAGATCACTCTCAATGGCATACACACCTCTCACCGTGGTTAGCATGTCTATGAGTCGCCGGGCGACCCGGGTCATACTGGCTTCATCGCCACCGGTGAGTTCTACCTGCAGAGCTCGACCAACCGGCGGTCCCGGCTTTTGCATGGCATAACTGATATCCAGGCCGGGGAACAAAGGAGGTATTTCTTTTTCCAGCTTGTTCATCACCACATAGGCACTGACCGTGCGCTCGGTAAATGGAATCAGAATAATGCGCTCAAAACCGAAACGGTCACCAACCTGTTTCAAGGTTTCGCGCTGGTCAGCACTGTTTTCACCGGCGATCATGGTCGTTGTTTCCAGCAGGGCCGGGTTAATGCGTTTGCGTACTTCAATATCCAGTTTTTTCAGTTGGTCTCGCATCTCTTCCAGGGTAGTGCCGGTGGGCATGGTGACGCGCAGGTAAAAGGTCGATTCGGCTCCGGATGGAAACAACTGGAATTTCATGGTGCTGGCCAGCGCAATGGAGGCGAGTAGCCCGAGAATAGTCAGCAGGATGGTCAAATACCTCAGTTTGACAGCCTTGTGCAGAAACCAGACATAAATATTGGTTATCCAGGTGAACAGGATACGTTCTTTGGGGTGTTTGTTGGCATTGGCTACGTCGCGAATGTGATTGGGGAGAATAAAAATCGCTTCAAGCCATGAAAAGCCAAGCAGTACGACAACAACAATTGGAATGGAATATACAAACTTGCCGATAATGCCATCCATATACATCAGCGGCAAAAAGGCGACAATCGTGGTCAGCACAGTGGCGGTAACCGGACCGATCAGCTCATAAGTACCCTCAATGGTCGCCTGTTCGGGTGAGAGTCCACGCTCCATGTGCCAGGTGGCATTTTCTCCGATAATGATGGCATCATCTACCATCAGACCGAGCACCATGATAAAACCGAACATGACCAGTAGGTTCAGAGTAATGCCGGTGGCATACAGTACAGCAATACCCGAGAAGAAAATGATCGGTAATCCCCATGCTGTAGTCAGTGCCACTGCGGGTCGCAGGAACAGCATCAGCAGGGCTAAAACCAACATCAGGCCGATAGCGCCGTTATTGGTCAGTACACCCAGTCGTAACCGGGTAATGGTGGAAAAATCGTTATAAGCGCTGACATGCACGTTTTCACCATAGGTGGCCGGAATGGTGTCCAGATAGGCACGCACTTTGTCGACCAGCTTGATGATATCAGCATCTCCTTTTTTGACGACAATCATATTGATGGCCGGGTCACCGCGCGCACCGACATAGCGGTAGGGCCGCTCCAGTGTTTGTATCACATCCGCCACATCTTTCAGGTAAAGGGCCTGACCGCGTTCATTGGAACGCAATACCAGGTTGCCGGCATCTTCAGCGGACGCGAATTCGCCGGTGATACGAATAATACGCTGGCCATCAGCCGCTTTTAGCCGCCCGCCCGGGGCATTGATATTCCAGCCTTTGACCAGCGTAACAATATCATTAATGGATACCCGGTGCCGGCGCATTTTATCCGGGTTGGGTACGATGCGAATCTCTTCCTTGCGGTCGCCCTGCACAAATACATTGGCCACACCCTTGATAGCACGCACATCATCTTCGATCTGACTGCTCAGGTGTTTGAGTTCCAGTGGCTTGAAATCTCCGAAAATCGAGAAGGTAAGTACCGGTGTTTGCTCCGATTTTACTTCCGTAATAATTGGGTCAGCAGGCAGGTCGGCTGGTAAATCGGCCCGGTTGATGGCCTGCTGGATATCGGATACCAGCCGCGCGCGATCTTTGAAGTTCGGATCGACTTCGACGGTGATTTGCATATTGCCGGAAAAAGAGGTGGAACGAATCGCATTGATGCCGTCCAGCCCCTTCATTTCCTGTTCAATCGGTGTGACCAGTAAACGTTCCACTTCCCGTGGCGCCGCACCCGGATAGGCACCGGTGACGACAATGACATCAAAATTGATGCTGGGGAATGCCTCGCGCTGCATATTGATACCGGCATAAATACCGCCGGTAAGCAGGATGATGGAAATCAGATTGACCAGTACTCCGCGTTTGACAAAAAAAGCGATGACGTTTTTCACGGTGCTTTAATGTCCGGTGGTGTTTGTTTCAGCGGAGAAATTGGTGACAGATCGGGGTAGTAGAGCCCAAGGTCATAGAGCAATCGCCCTTGCGCCCATGCTAACTGGGTTTCAGCCAGTTCAATGGTCAACTGCTGTAATTGCGCATTCAGAGCGGCGTTTCGCAGTTCTCCCTCAAATTGAACCAGTGTGGCCGTATCGGAGCGTCCCTGTCGATAGCGCTTCATTTCAGCATTGAATTTTTGTTGTTCGGCCCTGACCTGCTTTTTGGCTACGATCAGTGTCGGTTTGCCCGCTATAACGGCAGTCTGAGCGGCTGAAATATCATCCCTGATCTGCTCCAGAACACGCAATCGATCTGCCTGAATACGTTGGCGCTGAAGCTCGGCTTTGCGAATGGCGGCATGAGCGGTATTGCGCCCCAGGGCATCGGAGATTTCCAGCGACAGCGATGCGAAATGATCGTGAGCCGACAAGCCGCCGGCAGCTGCTGGCAACGGCGTTTTACCCAGCGCCCGTGATCCCAGTGAGGCCACGACATCAAGTTGCATCTGATCGGCATCGCGGGCGATGGCCAGCTGGGCATCGGCAGCCTGCATTTGTGCATCCAGCACCTGCAATTCCGGGCGCAGTTTTTCTGCCTGATGAACAGCCTCTTTTATGTGGCTATCGTTTAACTCATATTCTCTCTGTTTGTCACGCTGCACAGCAATCTCATCGCTTGCCTGATGCAGCATCAACCGGTTCAGTGTGTTCTGGTTATTCAAACGTTTGCTGATAGCCCTTTGCAGATCAGTCTTGCGTGCGGCCAGCAGTGCTGTGGCCTGCAGACGATCCGCTTTTTCAATCAGACCGAATTGTTCACGGGAGCGTTGGTAGGCGAGCAGCTTTTTTGCCCGTTCGACAGCCTGCCTGGCGATATCGATATTGATATCGTCAGAGGCCAGCTGGTAGTAAGCATTGATGACGCGTAAGGTTAAATTATGGGCAATCACATGCTGCTGCATTTCAGCCTGCTCCAGTTTGGCCTGAGCGCTGATCAAAGACTGGTTATAATCCGGTCGATTGGCACCCTTGAGCAAGGGATGGCGATAATTGATATTGATCTGATTGCGATAGGATGGATTGAATAGAGCAAGCTGTGCCGCAAAAGGAGAATTAAAACCCTGACTGGTTCGGGTGTAATTGAAATCAGCGCCTATTGTACCGCCGCTGGCCAACGGTTTGGCAATCGTCCCGCTTAAATGACCCAGTCGGTTTTCTGAAGGCTGGAAATCACTGACAGTAGGGATCTTCTCATCACTGGCACCGAGGCTGGCCGTTACAACAGGGTCAAGTATGCCTTCCACCTGCATTGTTCCCGTAGCTGCTATAGCACTGTCAATTCGGCTGATATTCAACTCGGGGTGGTGAGTCAGAACGGTTTCAATGATCTGTTTCAGACTCATCTCCTCCGCTATAGCAGGCATGGCTAATGCGGCCAGGCACAACAGGGAAAGGGCGATGTTACGAAACAGGCGAATCATGGAACTCCTTTTTGTAATGGGTTCAAGCCCGACAGGTTTAAACTGAACACCGTGATAGTACAGGATGAATGATTGGTGAAAATTTGACCATGTCAACTATTTAACCTACCATTCAATTAGTTATGAGTATGAGCATGCCAACACGCTTTGAGGATGGACTGGGTTATCTGGTCCATCACCTGATGTATGCCTTTCGCCAGATGCTGAGCGAACAGTGCGCCGAAAGCGGCTATGCGATCACCTCCGATGAATTGGCGGTATTGATGATTACTGCACAGGGGCAAGGGGAGACAGGTTTAAAGCAAACCGATATTGCAGCCGCGCTGGCCAAGGATAAGGCGGTGATTACAAGGCTGGTAAGCAGTTTGCTGAAAAAAGATTTGGTCATTCGGGATACTGACCGGCGTGACCGTCGTGCCGTCAGGGTGCATCTAAGTACGACTGGTATCGATGCCGTTGCTCATTTACGTCCGCAGCTCGAACAACTTCTGCATCGAATTTACAGGGATATTGATCAGCAGGAATTTGATACCGCACGAGATGTGCTTGGCCGAATACTGAACAACGTACGAGCGATCAAAGAGGGCTAATCTCATAGCTTGTTAAGTATTTGAAAGGTCGTTTTTTACTTCCCCGGCGCCAGAGGTTTGTACTACTGTCAAAAACGGACATTCGGCATTTGCCTGAAGCATGGCGAAAGGGCCACGCAACATACTATCAGCAAGGATATTGACAGGCGACAGGCTATCGGAATTTAGCATTCCATTATATTATGGAAAGTATTGATGGGAATGTTTGATTATATTGCGTATTATGCATTTTTTCAAAATTCAAGCTGAGAGATAAATTGCCTACAATGCCCCCCTCCATTCGAAAAGTTACCTATTATATTGCTATTTTTTCTTCAATGGTATCTTTAATCCTTGGGGCCATAGTGATTGTGGGCTGGTATACACATAATCCAAGTCTAATTCAGGTCAATCCCACATTCGTTCCCATGCAATACAATACAGCCATGGGGTTTCTGTTGAGTGGTGTCGCCATACTGGCCCTTGCGTGTTCTTATCAGCTCATTGCCGGTATCGTAGGTGCTGGTGCTATCCTTATAGGAGGATTATCCCTGATGGAGTACATCTTCGGGGTTGATTTTCTCATTGACCAGATATTTATGCAACACTACATCACAGTAGAGACACCTCATCCCGGCCGTATGGCGGCCAATACTGCATTTTGTTTCAGTCTCACAGGTGTAGCCCTGTTGTTTGCAAGCCTGAAAAAAGATGATCACTTAACCCCGATTTGGATCAGCACCCTTGGTGCCATCATTATCGCATTGGGTACTGTTGCGCTGGCCGGTTATCTCACCGGTATCGAGACAGCTGTTGGCTGGGGCAAACTGTCTAAAATGGCTGTTCACACCGCTTCCGGGTTCATTTTTCTGGGAGCTGGATTGGCTGCTTATGCCTGGCATAAGAGCATAAAGACAAGTCTTGATATGCCATACTGGGTGCCTACATTCGCCGGTACTGGCAGTATGACAATTACCGTTTCCCTGTGGCAGGCTCTGAATGCTACTGAGGCCCGTCTACCTTCTGAACTTACATCAGCATCGGCAATATATGCTGATGAGGCTATGCTTATATTTGGCACCTTACTTACAATTGCTCTGGTGTTGGCTATCCGGTTTGCAGAGGATTCCCGGAAGCAGTTGCATTTGGCCGTGCAGGCCAGGAAAGAACTTCTTAACAGTCAGGTGTTTACCAAGGCTATCGTGGAAACTGCCGCTGATGGCATCATCCTGAGTGATGCCAACGGTGTCATTGAAGCCTTCAATCCCGCAGCTGAGAGAATTTTTGGATATACTGTCAACGAAGTGGTGGGTAACAAGGTGGATATACTCATGCCCGAGGCTGCTCGGGTAAGTCATGATGGTTACATTAAACATTATGTGGAAACAGGCGAGTCTAAAGCGATTGGAGTCAATGGCCGCGAGCTCACGGGCAGGCGAAAAGATGGCAGTGTTTTTCCACTTGAGCTTTCTCTTGCAGCAATGATTAATGGTGGACACCAGAAGTTTACAGGTATTGTACGCGACATTACGGAACGGAAAATGATGCAGGATAAAATTGAGGAGATGGCATACTTTGATCCACTGACCGGCCTGCCTAACCGCGCCCTGCACTACGACCGTCTGAAACAGTCGCTTGCCCAGGGCCGCCGCAACAAAAAGAACATGGCGTTACTGTTTCTGGATCTCGACAGCTTCAAGCCGGTCAATGACAATCTCGGGCATGAGTATGGCGACCAGGCACTGATTGAAGTGGCAAAGAGGTTGAAGAAATGTGTTCGCGAAACCGATTCAGTTTCTCGCATTGGAGGCGATGAGTTTTGCATTATTCTTGAAAATGCTGACTCAGAAAGTGCCGCATGTAGTGTCGCCGAAAAGATTCATGCCGCAATTTCACAACCGATGCATCTCAACAGCACTCAACAGATGCTTGGCTGTAGCATTGGGATCTGTATTCCGGATCGGAATTGTAAGGATATTGAAGCCATAATGACGGCTTCCGATAATGCCATGTACGAGGCCAAGAAGAATGGAAAGAACTGCTATCGAGTCCATAAAGGCTAGTGCTTGATCAGGGCATATCTTATAAGGCCGGCTTGCAGGAAAACATGACAGCAATGTTTTTTAACATCTATATAACCCAAGAATAATTTGTCGAGCATGACACGCACGTAATTCCGGAAATTCAGCAGAAGCTGGGCTTCCACTGCCTGATTGATGTGCCCATATTAGATCGCAATAACGAACTGCTGGGCTGTTTCGAAATCCACAACAAGAAAGATGGAAAAAGCTTCGACGGGCAAGATATGCACATGCTTGAATTGCCCGCCGCTACTGCAGCCATTGCATTGAGGTGAATTCCAGGGACAGTTTACCTATTTTACACTTTTCTTTCTTCCGGAAGATGAAACAAGGTAAAGCGACATTCAAATAGTTTGGCTGTTCGGTCAGAAAGACTATCAGGCGCGTTCCATGAATTCGCCGGATTCGGTGTTGACCTTAACTTTGGTGCCGGACTCCAGATAGGGCGGCACCATGATGGATGCGCCGGTTTCCAGTTTGCCCGGCTTGTAGGAGCCGGTAGCTGTTTGGCCTTTGATGGAGGCATCGCATTCCACGACTTCAAGAATCACAGCCTGAGGTAGTTTGACATTGAGTGGGCGCTCTTCATGAAATTCAACTGTCACCATGGCTTCCGGCAGCATGTAGGGTAGCGCATTTTCCAGCATATCAGCGCCCAATGTAATCTGGTCATAGGTTTCCATATCCATGAAATGATAATCATCGCCATCGGCATAGAGGTATTGCATGTCTCGTTGGGATAATACAACGCGCTCCACCTTTTCGGTAGAATTGAAACGTTTATTGGTTTTGGTACCGGTTTCGATATTACGCATTTCCAGCTGCATGCACGCCACACCCTTGCCAGGTGTAACATGCTGGGTTTTCATCACGCGCCACAAACCGTTATTCCATTCCAGAATATTTCCAACGCGAACCGATACGACATTGATAACCATGATAAAACCTCTGATTCAGACTTATTAAAGAGCACAAAGAAAAAAAGAGTCTTTCTTCGGTGCTTACAAAATCAAGCGCTTGCGTGATTTTGGTGGCCCGCCCAAGAGCCGAACAGATGCTCCAAGTCTTTGCAGCATCCTTGTAAAAGGATCGCGAACATAGCCATTTGGTGCTATTCGGGCAAGAATTGGCGCATGCAGTTCAACTCATTATTTCTTTATGTCCACCGGTAACCAAATGCCAACCCTCCAGGAAACCATGGATGCTTTCATCCGGCAGGT
>CAZBEN010000016.1:0-22637 GCA_964490955.1 uncultured Zetaproteobacteria bacterium
CAATTTCAAACAAGTCAGGTTATGCATGAATGCATGGGTCAGGCTTAATGGTTTTTATTCGCCCTTCTACTAATATATAATCAAACTTCGGCCAACAGGCGATCAGTCATGGCTTCAGCCTGGGATGCGTAACCACCGCCGAATAGGTTGGCGTGATTGAGAATATGGTAGAGGTTATACAAGGTCTTGCGCACTGAATATCCGGCATCCAGGGGCCATGCTTGCTGATATGCGGCATAGAAATCCGCACCAAAGCCGCCAAACAGCTCTGTCATGGCAATATCAGCTTCACGGTCACCGTAATAAACCGCCGGATCAAAAATAACCGGTTGCCCTGTTGCATCAAAGGCACGGTTACCGCCCCATAAATCACCATGCAGTAATGACGGTTCCGGCGCATAGCTTGTAAAGAACACGTTCAGACTGGCCATCAGGCGTTCGCCTTTGGTTTGCAATATGCCTGTAAAACCGTTGCGGGCGGCCAGTTCGAACTGGAATCGCAGCCGCCGTTCGCGATAAAAATCGATCCAGTTGTCTGTCCGGGCATTCTGCTGTGGTGTTGAACCGATGGTATTATCACGAATCCAACCGAACTGTTCGGATGTATGACGATGCATGGTTGCCAGTTGTCTGCCCAATCGTTGCACCGAATCGCCTGTTCCCCCGCCAAATGCAATAAATTCAGTCACCAGCCAGGATTTCCCCTCAGCCGCACCATAACAAACGGGGCTCGGCACACGAATGGCGTTTGCATTAGCCAGTTCACTCAAACCATCAGCCTCGGCCACAAACATATCCAGCTGGTACGCCTGATTCAGTTTAACGAAATAACTCTGTCCAGCACCATCAATCCGGCAGGCAGTGTTGATACTTCCACCGCCAATACTATGCTGATTTTTGATTGAAAACGCGTGACCGGTTGTTTCCGTGATGGATTGTTCTACAGCAGCCCGGACAGACAAGGGTTATGCGGCACGATGTTGGTGACGCCGCCGCCATCTGCGCACGACCAGCCAGCGCCAGATTACTTTAACACTGATATAGCCTATCATGCCACTAATAATTCCCAATATAGCGCAGCCAAGTAAAAATGGTTGCCAGATCAATGACATACTGTTGAGCACCCACTCCAGGCTCGCATCAAAGTGAAATGCCTGTTCCGGCATATTCATGACCCATGCACCCACTTTATAGGCGGCATAAAACACAGGTGGCATGGTCACCGGATTGGTTAGCCATACCAGAGCAACGGAAATGGGTAAATTGGCATAGATCATGATTGCACCGGCAGCAGCCAGCACCATTTGAAACGGCACGGGGATAAATGCACAGATAAGGCCAATCAGAAAAGCTCTGGCCAGAGAATGGCGGTTCAGATGCCACAACGCCGGATTATGCAGCAGCTTTCCAAAGCACCGCAAACATTTCTGATCACGTATCACCCTGTGATCGGGCATATAACGCTGAAATATCTTTTTCGGCATGAACGCTAAAGTTTAGCAGGATTGTCGATTCAGTCC
Organism: uncultured Zetaproteobacteria bacterium; assembly: GCA_964490955.1. Lineage (GTDB taxonomy): Bacteria > Pseudomonadota > Zetaproteobacteria > Mariprofundales > Mariprofundaceae > Mariprofundus. The sequence continues at coordinate 1,521 of CAZBEN010000016.1, forward strand.
ATGCGCGGGAACAATGGCTCCGGTTTTCGGCACTGGTGCCCGGCTTCGAGTACTCCCCATCCACCATCCGCAGAGAAACTAAATTCATCTTTCTGAGCCGGACGATTCAGGATCTGGCTCATCATTTCTGTCATTTTCCCGGGCATAAATGGCAACAATTGCAAGGCCACCAGACGCAACATTTCGACCAAATGATAAAGCACCGTATCAAGACGGGCATCATCGCCCTGTTTGGCCAGCGCCCATGGTGCATTATCCTCGACATAACGATTGCCATGCCGCACCAGCGCATTGATACGATCCAGCGCCAGATGAAATGCCTGCCTGTCCATACAATCAGCCACCTCACGTTGCATAGCCTCCGCATCGGCAATCAGGGCGCGATCAGTTTCATTTTCTTCGGCAATTGTGCCCAGTATCCCGCCACGATATTTATTCAACATGGCCAGAGAACGATTCAGAAGATTGCCGACATCGTTGGCCAGTTCTGAATTGTAGCGTTGCTTCAGGGCCGTAAATGAAAAATCGCCATCCTGCCCGAATGGCACTTCGCGCAGTAAAAAATAGCGCAGCACATCAGCATCATACTGTTCAAGTAATTCAGCAGGTCGAAGCGCATTCCCTTTGGATTTACTCATCTTTTCGCCTTCAACTGTCCACCATCCATGAGCATAGATGCGTTTGGGCAACGGCAAATCAGCCGCCATCAGCATGGCAGGCCAATAGACCGCATGGAAGCGCAGAATATCCTTGCCAATCAAATGCACATCGGCAGGCCAGTATTTGGGTTGGTCGTGCTCGGGGAACCCGAGTGCAGAGAGATAATTGGTCAGCGCATCAATCCAGACATAGATGACATGTTTTTCATCACCCGGCACCGGCACACCCCATGAAAAGGTGGTACGTGAAACAGACAGGTCACGCAAACCTGATTCGACAAAACTAAGCACCTCATTTCGACGAGACGCCGGTGCAATAAAATCCGGGTTAGCCTTGATATATTCGATAAGCCTGTCCTGAAAAGCGCTCAGACGGAAAAAATAGGATTCTTCCTGAATTTTTTCAACGGCGAGATTACAATCCGGGCAGAGCTTTGACTCCAGCACGTCGGCATCTTTTAACTGCGTTTCCGTCCAATACGCCTCGCATGGGATACAATACCAGTCCTCATAAAAATCTTTATAAATCGTGCCTGCATTTTCCAACCGACGCCACATCGCCTGTACGCCGGCTTTATGCCGGTCCGAACTGGTACGAATAAAATCGTCGTTGGATATCTCTAGTTCAGGCCACAGGCTCTGATAGCGCTCCACCACCCGATCTGCCAGCTCAATCGGTTCAATGCCACGTTTCTCGGCAGCCTGCTGAACCTTTTGCCCGTGTTCATCCACGCCGGTAAGAAAAAACACATCCTTACCGTTTAAACGCTGGTGACGGGCCAGTACATCGGCGGCAATCGTCGTATACATATGGCCGAGATGCGGCACATCATTCACATAATAAATCGGTGTAGTAACGTAATAGCTTTCCATCAGTGCAGTGTTCTCCGGGATCTATGTGATATAGTCAAAAGCATTTCACCACAGAGTACACAGAGGAAAACCAAACCAGAAAAGAATCGTTATTTCTTTAGAATTCGTGACTTCCATAATAAATGTGGTGTGTAGCGGCAACTATAACCACCATTTTGCACCACCGAAACTTCTTTGTACCCCAATCGAATCATTCAGCAGTACGCCCACAGAAAGATTCGCAATTCCTGCCATTATTGGGTTTTGGCTTTTCTCTCACACAGCTTTGAGCGAAGCGCGAAGCTGAAGAACACAGGCCAGCAAGGCCGGCCCGGCCCTGAGACTGTGACGCACCACATCGCCAGGCCAACGCATACAGCCATGCAACGCGTACTGTATAGCTTCCCGTTTTTTGTAGGCAGCCGTATCGCAAGTGTTGTATAATACTGGATAAACAACTTGAGCCAGCATACGCGCAATCAACAGGTGTGGCACCGTTTTAACATGCAAGCGAATCCAGTTTTCGATTTTACCAATATCCGCACGAGTCGGATCGGCAATCAATTCCCGCCATTCCAGCAAAGCACTGGCGATAACTGCATCCTGCAAACAGCTAACCGTGCCGGGACAACCATCGGCCAGATTCACGGCCAGATCGAGATAGCGTTCCTGTACCGGATTCTCCTGTTGTTTCAGCACGGATCTCACATCCGCATCCGATAACGGCGAACATTGCTGCAACATGCAGCGCGAACGCACCGTAGCAGGCAAACGTTCCAGATCAGAACAAACCATCAATAGCACACTGCCGGCAGACGGTTCTTCCAGTCCTTTCAGCAATGCATTGGCTGCCTGATTATTCATACGCTCTGCATCATCGAGAATTACCACACGCCTACCGCTTTCGGCACCACTCAGGGATAGAAATGACAGCACGCCACGCACCTGTTCAATATTCAGGTCGCGTTTACCTTCAATCAATCCAAGCCTGAATACATCCGGATGCGACCCGACCGCCAGCATCTTGCAACCATGACATTCTCCACAAGCGCTTTGTGAGTTACACATTACAAAACCGGCCAGTTTCTCAGCCAATGTATGTTTACCAATCCCTTTCATACCATACAGCAACCAGGCATGATGCAAAGTTCCTGCCACCAGCGAGTCAATAAAACGCTGCCGGGTAGATTCATGCCCGTATAACTGATTCATGCAGACAATCCGAAACGCTGTTTCAGCACATCTTTCACCTGCTTTTCTACATCATCCATACCATGTGCTGCATCAATACGAATCATCCGTTCCGGTTCATCATGATACTGCCGCTTAAAAGCAGCCGATACACGTTCATGAAAGGAAACCGCCTCATCATCAAGTCTGGTCGCCTTCTCTCCTGCTTCGGCCCGTTTCTTCATACGCCGCATTGCCTCATCCACCGGCACATCAAACCACAACGTCAGCGCCGGACTCACTCCACATTCTGCAAAAGCCAACATCTCTTTCAGGTTAGCTGCGCTGTCTGCCAGTTTTCGTGCCGCCAACTGATAAGCCAGCGTCGAGTCTGAATAACGATCGCACAAAACCCAGACTCCTGATTTCAATGCAGGCTGAATGACATCCCGGACATGCTGCGCCCGATCTGCCAGAAACAGCAGTAATTCAGTTTCCGGAACCGGCACAAAATCACCGGCCAATAATAATTTCCGAATCTCTTTACCCAACGGCGTACCACCCGGCTCAAAGGTGGTAACAACTTCGTTGCCAAGTCCGAGCAAGTATGCCGCCGCACGGTTCAATTGCGTGCTCTTGCCGCACCCGTCTACGCCTTCAAATGTAATCAGTTTATTCAATATACCACTCTCCAGTCACCTTGCATGCCAGACTATCCGGCAGGCTTTTTATCCAATCATAAACTTCGTCTTTCTGATCGGCGCTTGTCCATAACTGTTGTTTCTTCTTTTCCGGGTCAAAGCAGCGCACCACCCCCAGTCCATCTTCGCCCTGCAGTATACTCTGAAACAGAACTGACTGTTTGGGTGCAATGATCAATTCAATGATTAAGACCTGATTATGACTATGCGCGTGATCTGCTGATATTGTGGCATTCATGTAATCACACATCTCAGTGGATTGGGCAACCGGACATCACCCATCAAATGGCAAATCCGCACACATATCTCCCATTTTCTTCATCGCACGCGCCTCCAACTGGCGTACACGCTCAATGGAAACACCCAGCTCCTCGGATAATTCTTTTAATGTCGCCGGCGGATCCATCAAGCGGCGCTGACGAATAACATAACGATCCCGATCAGAGAGTGCATCCATGGCTTGTTCCAGCTGATTGCGGGCATATTCATTCCAGTCTTTCTCTTCGAGTTGCTCTTCGGGTGTCTCTGACGGCGAGGGCAGTTCCAGCACATGACCTTCATCGCCATGGTCCGAATCAATGGAAAAATCACGTCGAAGAAAGGACGAGGCAATAGTCTGATAGGATTCGCCGCTGGTGCCATGCTGTTCGGCCACTTTTTCAAGATTCCTTCCTTCCAGCGCAGCAATGGCGCACTCGGCCTTTTGCAGGCCGGCAAAAATGCGGCGCTGCAATTTATTAGTCCCCATTTTTACAATGCTCCAGGAACGCAGAATAAAATCATGAATAGATGCCCGAATCCAGTAGGAAGCATAGGTTTTTAGTCGGAACCCCCGATCCGGATCGAAGCGTTTGACCGCATGCATCAGACCAAGTGTACCCTCCTGAATCAAATCCTCTTCGGGCAAACCGAAATGGCGATATTCTCGTACAATCGCGGCGACACTGTGCAGGTTGGCAGTGATCAGTTCCTGCACCGCCATCAGATCGTGATCGTTCTGCCATTTACGAGCCAGTTCATCCTCTTCTTCTCGGCTCAGCTTCGGAGTCTTGCGTAGTTCCTGATAGAATCGGTCGAGACTGGTCAGTGCCTTTAATACTGTGTTTTTGCTCATGTCCGACTCACTTGCTTTGGCGCTGCTTTTCCATGCGAACCCAACGCGCCACATTGGCCTGATGATCGGCCAGCGTGGCCGCAAACTGATGTCCACCGGACCCGTCGGCCACGAAATACAAAAAAGCTACATCAGCCGGTGCTGCTGCTGCCCGCAGAGAAGCCGTACCCGGATTACAAATCGGCGTTGGCGGCAAACCTTTGCGGGTGTAGGTACTCCACGGGGTATCCGTACTCAAATCTTTTTTGTGGATATTACCTGAAAAGCTGCCGGTCGTTTTCCAGATACCGTAAATCACCGTTGGATCCATTTGCAACGGCATGCCCTTTTGCAATCGATTGCGAATCACTGCTGCAACCAGCGGCCGCTCTCTGGCAATCATGGTCTCTTTTTCAATAACCGAAGCCACGATGCGTAATTTATTTTGCACCGCTGTGTCACTGGAAAGTTCGGCCAGAATTTGTTGCTGAGCCTCAACCATTGATTTCAGCATTTGTTCAATCCGAACCGGTTTTGTATATTGGTATGTTTCCGGCAATAACTGCCCTTCCGCATCCGCCGGAAACAGCTTTTTAATAACCGCCTGCCAATCCTTTTCATCCGTTGCCGTTTTTTGCGCCAGCAGATGAATCACCTCATCCGTCCTCAGCCCTTCCGGCACAGTGACCTGGAAACGCATCACATCACCCTGTTCCAGACGCGCAATAATTTGCGCCATCGTTGCCGGCTGATCAAAACGGTACAGGCCACTGCGCAAACGGCCACCGCTACCATCCAGTCGCACCTTCAGACGAAATGCCCGCCTGGACACAATAACATCGTGCTGCTCCAACAGTTGTGCGATTTTTATTGCCCCGGCACCTTTCGGTATCATCAGTTCTACTGACTGTTGCGGTGTATGAACGGTCCCGGTTTGGGCATAGAACCAGCCAACAGCCAAGCCTGCCACTAACAATCCACCGATTAGTGAAATTAGAAATAGTTTTTTCATCGTGCTCTCATCCCAGCCGCACACCCTCTGCTGCACCCAGTGCATCGGTCAATGTCCGCAACATCCTGTGCTGCACAGCCATGGGCTCTGTCCGCTCGACACCCTCGATCCATGCTACAGGTTTAATAAACAGGCCGCTATTACATACAACCATTGCTTCGCAATCCTGCAACCAGTCCACAGGACATGGCATTTCACACACCAGTTTATGCCAAATCAAAAAATTACGCACCCGGCCCGGCAATACACCGGCGGTGTCCGGCGGTGTACACCACGAACGGTCGCGATAAAGCAAAATATTCGCGGTAGCCGTTGCCAACAGCAAACCATCCTGTTCAAACAGCACATGAGCATCCGGCGCACCATGCAACGCCCGTAACGTATCCGCATAATCGGCCACAAACTTGGCTGTTTTCTTTTGCAATGCAAATGGCCACGTAGCCAGCCGCAAGCATTCTGCTTGCTGACTGACTGTGTATGCCACAGACTGAATATATACGATGGGTTCATCCGCCCTTCTGGTTAAACCCCAACGGCTTTCACCGCCACTTACAGTAAGGCGCACCAGCGCATCATCCCCGACTTTGGCTGCCTCACGTAAACAGGCAAACAGCACCTCTTCATCGTGCCCCGGTGACAGCAACAGTCCGAATTCGGACAAGCCCAGTGTCAGTCGTTGCCAGTGCCCGGCCCAGTCGAAGATATGGCCCTCAATCACCCGAAATGTCTCAAAGCAGGCCTCGGCATACGCCAGGCCTCTGTCCATCTGCTCGATTGTGATTATTTTCAAACTCGAATCCCCGTTGTGTTCGTGGTAGCAAGCCGACCCATGAGCGATTTATACCTTCAGGCTATCGAACAAGCACGCGTCTATGACGTGGCGATTGAATCCCCTTTGCAACTGGCACAGAAATTGTCATCGCGATTACATAATGAAGTGTTATTCAAACGCGAGGATTTGCAACCGGTATTCTCCTTCAAGCTGCGTGGTGCCTACAATAAAATTGCCCAGTTGAACAAGGAGGAGCGCCAACGCGGCGTTATCTGCGCCTCAGCCGGAAATCATGCTCAGGGCGTGGCATTGTCCAGCCATAAACTCGGCATTGAAGCGACCATTGTCATGCCGCGCACGACGCCCGAAATCAAGGTAAAAGCCGTTGAGCAACTGGGCGGGCAGGTTGTTCTTTACGGCGACAGCTATTCTGATGCCAGCGTCCATGCAACCGAACTGTGCGAGAAAACCGGCAAGGTATTTATTCACCCTTATGATGACCCGCAGGTGATTGCAGGCCAGGGCACCATTGCCGAAGAAGTGCTGCGTCAAACGCCGGCTGATCTGGATGCGGTATTTGTACCCATTGGCGGAGGTGGCCTCATTGCCGGCATGGCGCTCTATCTCAAAAAACATTCACCCGATACGAAAATTATCGGTGTTGAACCGGTCGATTCTGCTGCCATGCACGATTCGATCAAACTGGGTGAACGCGTGACACTGGATCAGGTCGGTATTTTCGCCGACGGTGTGGCTGTAAAAAAAGTGGGCGAACATACGTTCGATCTGGTTCAACGCTATGTCGATGATATTCTGCTGGTCGATACCGATGAAATCTGTGCCGCCATCAAGGATATCTACGAGGATAATCGCAGTATCGTCGAACCTGCCGGCGCACTCGCCGTAGCGGGTATGAAAAAATATGTGCAGCAAAGCGGCGTACGTGGACAGATACTGGCGGCCATCAACAGTGGCGCCAATATGAATTTTGACCGCATGCGTCATGTGGCCGAACGCACTGAAATGGGTGAAGGCCGCGAAGCACTGTTTGCCGTGACCATCCCCGAACGTCCCGGTTCATTTCTGGATTTCTGCCGCATTATTGGTGACCGCAACATCACCGAATTCAATTACCGCATGTCCAGCCGTTCGGAAGCACATGTCTTTGCGGGCATTGGCATTACAGAACCCGAAGAAGCCAAAGCCATACAGCAGGCGCTGGAGACTGCCGAATTACCAACACTGAATCTGCATGATAACGAACTGGCCAAATTGCATATCAGACACATGGTTGGAGGCCGCTGTTCACTGGTAAAAAATGAGGTGTTATACCGTTTCGAGTTCCCGGAACGCCCCGGAGCCCTGCTGAAGTTCCTCAGCCGTGCCGGAGGTCGCTGGAATATTTCACTGTTTCACTACCGCAACCATGCCGCCGCCTTCGGGCGCGTACTGGCAGGTGTGGAAGTGCCGCTGGATGACCGTTATGCATTCGAATGTTATCTGGACGAACTCGGTTACCCATACGTCAATGAAACGAACAACCCGGCTTATGCTCTGTTTCTGGAGTGATAAAAGAGCCCCGTATGACTGAGATATAGCAATCAGAAAATATCATCCCCTGCTGCCAGATGAACAAAGCCTACACCGATAACACATGAACCCATCGCCCGCCATGTTTGATTTTAAAGCGTTTTTTCACCTTTAGGCCTAGCGCATTCTCGCATATCTGGTCCGGCACCATAACTGCCATGCGCCATCCGGAGAACTGCTGACTGAATACTTCCCCAAGGTTTTTGTATAGCGATTTCACATCGACTTTGACCCGGTCACCATAGGGTGGATTGCAAATAATCAATCCCGGGCCTGAAATGTTTTCGGGCACAGTCAGCCGGCATACATCCAGTTGTTCAAATCTGATGATGTCCGCTGCTCCGGCCTGTGCAGCATTTTCTCTGGCCTGTTCGAGAATGCCGGCATCCAGCTCGCTGGCTATAATGCAGGCTGGGTTTGAAGACTGCATGGCATGAGCTTTTTCTACAGCCCGATGCCAGCGTTTTTGTTTGAAGGACGGCCAATGCAAAAACGGAAACCCATGATCCAGTCCCGGCGCACGTTTTTCTGCCATCCAGGCGGCTTCAATGGCAAAAGTACCGGAGCCGCACATCGGGCTCAGTAATGGCTCATCAATGCCCCAGTCCATCCAGCGTAAAATCGCGGCGGCAATCGTTTCGCGCACAGGGGCTCTGCCCGAATGCAGGCGATAACCGCGCCGATCAAGTCTTTCCCCCGAAGTATCCAGACTGATTGTGCACTGGTTGTTTTCTATACGCAGCAAAATCTGTTGTTCGCTGCCCCTGTTATCTGTTTCAGTTTCACTGGATTCGTCTTTTTGGGATGTAATTTTTTGGGATGCAATCCCAAGCCTGTCGCGAACCGCATCTGAAACTGCCCGTTCAGCCCGGCCGGAGTGCATTAACTTTGAAGTCTTGCATGATGCACGGACAGATATGGATGCCTGCGAACCGATATAATGTTCCCATACCACCTTTCGGCTTTTATTATACAGTTCGGGAAACGACATAGCCCGAAAAGAAGCCAGCCGGATAAGAACACGCGTAACAATCCGGCTACGCAGATTGATGCGAAACAAACCATCCATCGTTGTCGTGAACGACACACCGCCCTCTTCCACCTTCACATCATGTGCAGCCAGTTCATTCAACTCGTCACCGGCCATAGTCTCAAGACCCGGTACAACAACAGCATAACACGAAAGATTTCCCATGCCGCAACCATAACGACAATTTCCGTACTGCCTACTGTTAGCTTTGCTACTGGAAGCGACATTTGCTAGGAGTCTGTCGGGCTTAGGGTGATCGTAGCGAGCAGGTGGGGGGACGAGTCAAAAATAGCATGATTTTGAGGCGCATAGTGGTAACTATGCAACGATAAATCAGGATATTTTGGGCCGTTATCCCTGCCGCGCAGTAGATTTCTCATAAGTCCGACAGACTCCTAGCCGGCACTGTTTATGAATCGCCGTGATGATTGTGCTGAACCTTTGATTGTAACGGATTCCGAAGAGGAAGACCGTATTTATGTATACGGACCACTGATAAGGGATTCGTTGCGGGCAAAAGAACAAGCAAGGGTACGGTAGAATTTATGAATAGTGTGGGCTAGATTCAGCATCTTGCAAGGCAACAATAATTCCCCACCATGATTCGGGGGAGCCAAGGAAATGTATCCATGTCATTGAATCTTCAACCCATGATGATCTCAGGAAAAGAAGTGCTGCCATTAATTGAAGGCGGCAAGGGTGTCGCCATTTCCACCGGGAAAAGTTCCGGAGCCTGGGCAGCAGCCGGTGGCATCGGCACATTCTCAGCTGTGAATGCTGACAGTGTCGATGAAAACGGCGAAGTGATCCGCACGGTTTATCACGGCAGAAGTCGTATGGAACGCTTCGAGGAACTGGTTGCCCAGGGCATCAAGGGCGGCATTCAGCAGGCACAGATTGCACATGAAATTTCAGGCGGTGAAGGCCGTTTGCATATGAATGTACTGTGGGAAATGGGCGGTGCTGAGCGTGTTCTCGAAGGCGTCATGGAAGGTGCCAAAGGGCTGATTCACGGGATTACCTGTGGTGCAGGCATGCCTTTCCGGCTAGCTCCATTGGCAGCCAAACATAACGTGCATTATTATCCTATTATTTCATCAGCGCGTGCATTCCGGGCATTGTGGCTGCGCTCCTATCGCAAGCTTCCGGATTTTTTAGGCGGCGTGGTTTACGAAGATCCGTGGCTGGCCGGTGGCCATAACGGTCTGTCCAACTCTGAAAGTCCGGATAAACCTGAAGACCCGTATCCGCGCGTGGCTGCACTGCGTAAAACCATGAATGAATTCGGTTTGCAGAATACGCCGATTGTGATGGCTGGTGGCGTCTGGTTTTTGCGTGAATGGACCAACTGGCTCAACAACCCGGAAATCGGTCCGATTACATTCCAGTTCGGTACCCGCCCGCTGCTGACGCAAGAGAGTCCGATCTCCGATTCATGGAAACGTCGCCTGCTCACCCTGAAAGAAGGTGATATCAGTTTGAACCGTTTTTCGCCGACCGGGTTCTATTCTTCCGCTGTGTATAATTCTTTCCTGCACGAATTGTATGAACGTTCGGATCGGGAAATTGCATTTGTTGATCATCCTGCCGGTGACCACTCCGAATTGTTCACTTTCGGCGTACGCAACAAGAAAGTCTACCTGACCAAACCTGACCTGAAACGCGCCCAAAATTTTATCAATGAAGGTTTTAGCAAGGCATTGCCAACACCGGATTCCACTCTGATCTTCGTATCACCTGAAAAAGCCAAAGAAATCCGTCAGGATCAGCTGGACTGCATGGGTTGCCTGTCGATGTGCAAATTCAGCAACTGGGCCGCCAATGAACGCGGTACAACCGGGCACAAAGCAGATCCTCGCAGCTTCTGCATTCAAAAAACACTGCAACAGATTGGGCATGGTGAGGAACCGGATCATAATCTGATGTTTGCCGGCCATGCCGCCTACCGCTTTGCTGAAGATCCATTCTATGCCAATGGCTTCATCCCGACGACAAAACAACTGATCGAACGCATTTGCACTGGTGACTGATAGCAGAGACAGCGAAAACAGGCTGGCTGCAGCCTCAGCTTCACTGGCGCTGGATAATGAATCACAACAGATCCCGCAACAACTGAGTCCGGGCAAAGCTGAGTTGCCGGATGATGATCTGATACAGTCATTTGATGAGATCAAGCACAGACTGAAATATTTCACCCCTGCTTCGTCTGCTGAAGATGTAAAGTCTCTTGCCAGAGCCATGAAAAAAATTATCGGAAAACTGAATGCCGATGCGGATATTCCGTTAAGCTTCCGCCTGAAAGTGCTGCACTGTTTTGAGCATGAACTGGATATGTTTGATATTGAAATGGCAGCGGCTGTGCTCAATGCTCACAAGATTGCTATCATGCAGGTAAAACAGGCGGCGAATGCTGATAACAATTATTTCCCCGTCCTGCTTAAAATGATCAGTAATGCCATCGAAATAACTATTAAACGCTTGCTGGCAAAACTGGAACAATACAAAACACCTTCAATCATCATCACGCGTCATTTTTTTGATCTGGCCCGGCTCGGTCTGGACGCATCCGCAGCCATGGGTGACGCATCTCCATCGGAAACAGCACGGCTGAACAAACTGCTGTGTAATTATGAAATGCTGCGGAAGCTCAATTTTTTCGGAAAAACGCACAGCCTGCAGAAAATGATCTGGCAGGAGCTTCAACATCATATCAGCGTTCTGGAACCTCGTCTTTATCTCCGTGGCGATACTCCAGGCGATATCCACAACAACAGCCTGATGTTTACCAATCTGAACAAACCGAATGATCCCGCTCGAGTTATCGACAAGCTGCCGGAGCCCATTGATGCAAACTGCATCATTATTCCACTCGATGTGTTCATCAAACGCCTGAATCATGAGTTCCAAAACGTGGAAACCATATTATGCAACCAACTGATGCAGACAAAGGTACTCCATACCGAAACAGTACTGGAGAATAGCCTGATCGGTTGCAGGGCAATTCTTGATGCCCTCAAAACTGAAAAACGTGCACCCCGGCATACCCGGGCAGGCATCAGGGTTCAGCTTGTCATGGATACCACAAAAGCCATCCTCAAAGCGTTCACTCCTACTAAAAATGTCAATAAAAAAACACCGGACAAACCTGAATCATTTAATCAGACAAGGGCATGGAATGTGGTCGATTTTAACCAGTACGGCATCTGTCTGGAACGTATGCATGTTGAACCCATGGCAGGGCTTCCTGACAATCTGGTGGGCCTGAACTGGTATTTTGGTGATGACAGCCTGGAACTTGAGTTCACTCCCCGCAAAGGCGACATGGAGCGGCATACTCATGAAGCGCCCGGGCTGGGATTTATTCGCTGGGCCAGAGAAGGTAGAAACGGCGAACAGCGTATCGGCATTGAATTCTTTGATTCAGACTACAAACTGGCCAAAGCACTTCTGGCACGCGGTCAGCGGGAAATCGACCATCAACACGTGCTGCCCATACTGGTAAGGCCCGGCAAGTCATTGCACACGGTCATTTTCCCTGCCTCCAGGGTATACAAAAACATGACATTCATGATATTACAGGGTGACCAACGTGCTCATTTTAAAGTCAGGGAAATTACCGTTACCGGCCAGAATTATTCCCAATGTGAAATAGTCCGAGCCAAGGCATAAAAACAGCTATAAAGAGGAGCTGATCACCTGTTCCCAGTTCGGCATAAAAGCATTCACATCAGTATAAAAATGCGGAGACAAACGGATACCACCGGCCCGGTTGGCGCACACAATACCGGCTTTCATCAGCCTCCGGTACAGACCGGCATGACCCGCCGGATCAAGCCGACGATGGCGAAACGTAACAATGCCGGCATAACGACCGGACTGAACAGACGATATTAATTCCAGATCAGGATTTTCTTCCACCCACCGCATCAATGTTCCGGATTTGGCCAATACCAGAGACTCGACTGTTTCCATGCCGATATCCTCGAACAACGAAAGACTGGCATTCATAGCATGAATACCGAGCATATTCGGACTGCCCGGTTCAAACCGCCGTGCAGCTACCGCCGGTACCCAGTCGGTAGCATCGAAATCCCCGGCCCGTTCCACCATATGCCAGCCATATTGCAGCAGCTTTAATTGCCCGCGTGCTTCTGCCCTGGAATAAAACACCGCCAGCCCTTCCGGCCCCAACATCCATTTATGCCCATCGGCCACCACGAAATCGGCATGGCAGGCTTCAACATCAAACTGCAATGCACCGAGACTCTGGATGGCATCGACACAGAGCAGAATGCCACGATCATGGCAAAACTGCCCCAGCCGATTCAAATCCATGCGCAGGCCTGTGCCATACTGAACCGAACTGATCGTCAATAATCGTGTACGCTCGTCACAGCTCGACAGCAAGACTGCTTCAGTATCACCTCCCGACACATCAGCAGGTCTTAGTTCCACCCCTTTGCTTTGCAACGATTCCCAGACGATTCGATTGGACGGAAATTCCTGATTGCTCGAAACAATATTGTCGCCCGGCTGCCAGTCCAAACCGTATGCAATCAACGACAACGCTTCCGATGTGTTTTTGACCAAGGCAATATCATCCGGTGATGATGCACCGATGAATCTTTTCAGACGACCGCGCAGTTCACGTTCCACTTTCATCCATCGTGGATAATCAGCTGCGCCCTGCCGCATATTTTCTTCCGCAAAGGCCTTTACCGCCTCGGTAGTACGTCTCGGCCACACGCCAACCGCAGCATGATTCAGATAAACCAGATCCGGCCGCAGCGGAAATTCTTCTGCCAGTTTATTCATCCCCCTACTCCACCTCTGTTAAAATCATTCTGCAAGAAAAGCTCAAAACCTCATCAAGATAGCTTGAATTTACTTTATGTTCCGGACAATCATACAGGCGTTTGCAGTTTTTGTTAGTTTAGTCTGGTAAAGCAACAGGCTGGCGGTTCATGCTCACCAGTGCAATCCCACCCAGAATCATGATACTGGTCAATAGTAGGCGCATGGTGATCGGTTCTTGCATCACCAGCACACCTCCGGCGGCCGCCAGCAGGGGTACGGATAATTGTACGCTAGCAGCCGTTGTCCCGCTCGTTCTGCTGACCACATGATACCAGAGCGCATAACCCAGCCCCGATGCCAGTGCCCCTGAAGCGATTGCCAGCATCACGCCATCGATATTTCCGTGTAGCCGACCCAGTGAAAGCAACAGCATGAGCGCAGACATTGGCAGGGTCAGCAGAAAATTCCCGGCTGTTTGCGCCAGTGGATTGTTTGATCCTCTGCCACGCATTGAATACATACCCCATGCCGCGCCTGCTACCGCCATCAGCACAGCACCCCACAATGATGGCGCACTTGCACCGGGCAACAACAGGAAAACCATGCCTGCCACTGCCAGGCTATAACCGGCCCAGACCCGCATTCCGGGTCGTTCGCCGGAAATCAGCGATGCAGTCATCATGGTCAGTTGTACTGCCCCGAACAGAATCAGCGCGCCCGTAGCCGTGCTTACACTCAGATAGGCGAACGAGAATCCGGTTGCATAAAGACACAACCAGGTGGCCGAACGCCAGCTACCGGCCCGCAATATATGATGTCTGTTTTTACCTCTGAATTCCGCTCGAAATAATATCAGTATCGTCAACATCAACGCACCGGATACCAGACGAATGGCGGTAAAACTTGCAGCGTCTATCGACTCTCCGGCCAGTGCCATCCGGCACAGTACAGAGTTGGCAGCAAAGGCCAGCATAGTCAGTGATGTCAGCAATATCAGCTTCATCAGTTTGGGCCGTCAGTTTGGGAATAATGCAAAGGACACATGGGCCTGCAGTCGCCTGTCGGCATCATTGATTACATCACATTTCTGTGGATCAGTCCCTGAAATTGGTGAATGATAATGGTCTGTCCGAATCCATACCGCGAACCAGTGCCATGACCGCCTGCAAATCATCGCGTTTTTTGCCGGTAACACGAACCTGATTACCCTGAATGGAAGCCTGTACCTTCATTTTTTCCTGCTTGATGTTTTTCACAATGGTCTTGGCCAGTTCGGTACTGACACCCTGCTTGATAAGAATCTCCTGCCGCTTGCAGCCACCGCTGGCATCTTCGGGATCATTGTATTCCAGACAGGATGGCTCCAGTTTACGGCGCACCAGCTTGGCGCGCAGAATCTCCGTTACAGTATTGAGTTTGTTGATGTCATCACCTACCACGGTGATGCTATTCTCACCCAACTCAATGCTAGCTTTGCTACCCTTGAAATCATAACGGCTGGTGATCTCCTTGATCACCTGATTCACTGCATTGCTCATTTCCTGCATATCGGTTTCGCTGACAATATCAAAACTGGGCATGATTCACTCCTTCGCCATTGACTATATGTGGATATACCGTTTGTTCCGGAACATCCATTCCAAAGACAAAACTCTGCCGCTTCAAACTTTGACAAGCAATGAGCCTGACTTAAGCTTGGCATCCGAAAGGAGAAATACGTGCCCAACGCATTCAAACATGATTTTTCAGAAAAAGTTTCGGCTGGCCTGACTCGCATCAAAAAGCGTAAGCTGCCAAAGCTGTCGGCCCCCTCGCCCCGTTGGTATCCCGTGCTCGGTGCACTGGCCGGTTTTCTGTTTGTCCTGCTATTCATCGGCGGTGCAGGCCAGGATGCACGCGCCCGTATGACCGTGCCGCATGAAGAATGGCTGAATGCCGTGCACCCGGCGGCTGTCAGCACCGCTTTGAGCATACACAGCGAACAGTTACGCTCCGGAGATCATGCTGTTGCCGCACTGGAACGGTTGGGTTTTGGTAAGTCTGAAAGCCACCGCATGGTTGCGACTGCCAACGAGAAATATCAGTTGAAAAACGTACGTGCCGGACAGATTTTCAAGCGTGTGGATTCTGATAATGGAACTGATTTTTACTATAATGTAGATGCTGAAAAACGCTTGCACCTGCATCAGCAGAAAGATCAAACAGACTGGCAGGCCAATATTGAACCCCGTAAGATATATAGCCGCCAGCGCATCTCCTCAGGCACGATTGAAGGCAGCCTGTTTGGTGCCGCAGAACGAGCCAGTATGGATCAGCGTACAACCATGAATCTGGTCGATATTTTTGCCTGGGACATTGATTTTGCCAGGGATATGCGCAGTGGCGATACGTTCAAAGTGATTTATGAAGAGCGCTATGACGATAACGGGAAAACGCTTGAGAGCAACATCCTTGCAGCGCAATTCGTCAATCAGGGAAAAACATATCAGGCCGTCCGTTATGAACAGGCTGATGGCAAGGTCAGTTATTTCACGCCGGACGGGAAAAGCATGCGCAAAGCTTACCTGAAAGCCCCGGTTAAATTTTCACGCATCTCGTCCCGCTTCCATCTCAAACGCAAACACCCGATTCTCGGTTATACGCGCGCCCATCGCGGTGTCGATTATGCTTCACCCAGTGGTACGCCCATCCATGCTATTGGCGATGGCTATATCGCTTTCAAAGGCTGGAAAGGCGGTTATGGCCGTTTTATTCTGATCCGACACAATAATCGCCAGCACTCGACCGCTTATGCACATATGCGTCGTTATGCACGGGGCATTAAAAAAGGTATGCATGTCAAACAGGGGCAGGTTATCGGTTATGTCGGCATGTCCGGATTAGCCACAGGGCCGCATCTGCATTTTGAGTTTCGTTCACGCGGCCGTGCCGTGAACCCGCTGACGGTTAAACATCCACCTGCCAAACCTGTCGCCAAATCGGAACGCCCCCGCTTTTTGCAACAAACCGCTCCGCTTCTGGGACAATTGAAACAGCAACAGGCCGGACTGGTCTGGAGCTGATATGCATGCCAGTCTCTTGAAATGACGCAGTCTACAATCACACCTCAACAACAATCTTGGCTGGATAAAGCGCACCGGGTGCTGGATATCGAAATCGCTGCCATCAAAGCTCAACATGATGTGCTGGGATCTGAGTTTATTCAGGCCATAGAAACAATTCTCGCACTGAATGGCCGATTGGTAGTGGTGGGTATGGGCAAGTCCGGCATTATCGCTAAAAAGATTGCCGCTACTTTTGCATCCACCGGCACACCGGCATTTTTTGTGCACGCCGCTGAGGCACAACATGGTGATCTGGGCATGATTACCGGCCATGATGCCGTACTGGCCCTCTCGCACAGTGGAGAAACAGCCGAGGTGTGCGGTTTACTCCCGGAAATCCGTCGCCGTGGTGCAAAAGTCATTGCTATAACCGGCAACACCAATTCCACACTGGCCCGCTATGCTGATGCGGTGCTGCATATTCCTGTCGACAAGGAAGCCTGCCCTTTGAACCTGGCTCCCACCGCTTCGACGACAGCCACACTGGCACTGGGAGATGCACTGGCTGTAGTTGTACTCAAACAACGTGGATTCAAGGAAGAAGATTTTGCCCGCGTACACCCGGCCGGCAGCCTTGGACGCAAATTACTGCGCGTGGCCGATGTCATGCACAGTGGCGATGAATTGCCGCTGGTCACAGCAGATGCCAGTTTGCGTGAAGCTATCATGGTCATGAGTAGCCACAGGCTCGGCGTTACCGGTATCACCGAGGCAGGGAAACTGATCGGCTGTCTGACAGACGGCGATCTGCGTCGCATTCTAGAAGCCGGTGACCTTGATATTGAAGCGCCGGTGCGTATGCAGATGCACCCTGAACCAGCGACTATCACAGCCAATAAACTGGCCAGTGAAGCCTTGCACTGCATGGAAACAAGGAAGATCATGGTGTTATTCGTATGTGATAGCGCCCGGCAGACGCTCGGTGTGGTGCATATGCATGATATACTGCAGGGGGAAGCCGGATGAGTCAGAAAAAACCGGGGCAGAAAAATCCGGCACAGAAAATCGGGTTTGATTTTCCGTTCGACAAGGCACGTCATATTCGCATGCTCATTCTGGATGTCGACGGCGTCATGACCGATGGCTCCATTATCATGGATCAGCATGGCGATGAATGGAAAGCCTTTAACGTTCGCGATGGCCATGGTATCAAAATGCTGCAACGTGCCGGCATCAGCATCGCCATCATTACCGGTCGATCATCCAGAGTTGTGACTGCCCGTGCCAAAGATCTGGGCATCGAATTTGTGATTCAGGGATGCCTGAACAAGACAGAAGGTCTGGCCGCTCTGGAACAACAATCAGGCATCCCAGCCAAATACTGCGCCATGATGGGCGATGATGTGCTCGATCTGCCGCCCATGTACCAATGCAGTCTGAGTCTGACCCCGGCCGATGCACATCAGGCTGTATGTTCCTATGCCGACTGGATTTCAGATGCCGCCGGAGGACACGGAGCTATACGGCAAGCTGCGGAAGGCTTGATTCTGGCGACAGGGGCATGGAATGAAGTGATTCAGTCCCGCTATCACACTGCCCCTGCTGAATGCGGCTGGAATCTGTAAATTTGCCTGTTAACACAAATATCTGATGAAAAAAAAAATATGGCGAAGCCTGAAATGGGCCAGTTTGATCGTATCCGTAGCCAGCATTATAGTGGCAATTGTTCTGATGCGCATGGGCGGACCAAAAGAAGCAACATCGACCGGGACTGATGCAGAAAAATCGAAAACCCGGGTCGAAAGCCCGGTCATCGTTGAACGAAAAGACGGGAGAATCACATGGCAATTGCGTGCCCGGGAAGCCAATCAACAACTCGATGGAAAAATGCATCTGATCAATCCGGTGCTTGTGCTCTACACTGAGGGTGGAAAAGATATTAATATTGAAAGCGACGAGGCATGGTTTGAACCCTTGCGGCGCAACGTACGGTTCAGGCACCATGTTGTGGTACATTATGATGCCTGGACGATGCAGACTGAAGTGATGGTTTACGTCAGCGCCAAAGATGAAATTCATGTGCCTGGCAAATTTCGTGTGCAAGGTAAAAACATCAGGGCACGCGGCAAAAACATGCGCCTGCACCGAACAACTGAAAAGATTGATGTAGAAGATGGTATCTGGATTGAAGATTCAGACCCCCACTGGCAAGGAGTATTATCAAAATGACAATCCAGCGTAATCTATTGTCAGTTATCTTCATGCTGATCATCGGACTTCTGCCAAACCAGTTATGGGCCGGAACAGTAAAAATTGAAGCCGGAAAAATGACCATTTATCATAAAAGCAACCAGGTCATTTTTACCCAAAAAGTGCATTTGACGCGGGAAGATTTTGAACTGTATTGCGATCGTCTGGTCGCCTATTATACAGACAAGGACCTCGACCACGCCGAAGCATTTGGCAATATCAGACTCCGGCATGGAAAAGTAAAAGGAACTTCCGACAAAGCAGTATTCAATCAGAGTATAGGTACACTTACGCTTATGGGTAATGCTATACTGGAACAGGATGGCAGCCATGTTGAAGGCGACCGAATTGTTCATGATTTGAACAGGGATCAGACCGTAGTGACCCCGGTCAAAGGCGGCAGAACGCATATGACCATTGAATCAGAAAAATCAGATGGCAATATCCTGCCAGCTACGGATAAAAAGAAATGATCTCCCACCACCTTTCAGCCAGAGGTTTGTGCAAGAGCTACCGCAACAAGCAGGTAGTCACAGGTGTCGATGTTGATGTCCACTCCGGCCAGTGTGTTGGCTTGTTGGGGCCAAACGGAGCAGGTAAAACCACCAGTTTCTATATGGTCTGTGGTCTGGTTCCGGCAGAAGGCGGTAGTGTCAGTCTTGATGAACAGGATATCACTCACCTGCCCATGTATTTACGTGCACGCAAAGGCATTGGCTACCTGCCGCAGGAAGCCAGTATTTTTCGCAAACTGACAGTGCGGGATAACCTGCTGGCAATTTTTGAAACACTGGATATACCCGACATTCAGATTGAGGAAGAATTGGAATCCCTGCTGATAGATCTGGGCATTGAAGGTGTACAGCACCAGAAAGCGTTCACGCTTTCCGGGGGACAACGCCGACGTACTGAAATCGCACGCGCCCTGGTTACCAAACCAAAATTTTTACTGCTGGATGAGCCATTTGCCGGTGTCGACCCGATTGCGGTTGAAGATATCCAGACCATTATATCCGAGTTGCGCAGCAAGAACATTGGCATTCTCATTACTGATCACAATGTACGCGATACCCTGTCTATTTGTGATCGGGCTTATCTGATGAACGAAGGTAGAATTCTTGTGCAGGGAAGTGCCAATGAAATCATCAACCATCCGGATGCACGTCGCCTGTATCTGGGTGAAAGTTTTTCGATGTGACACAGTGCCTGTTTGCCTCATACCGGAAAAACTGGCAAAATGTGATTAAATATCAGGTTCATACAGGGAGATAGTAACACATTGATGAATCAAACCGGAACCGAATCAGTGATTGTCGCATTGACTGGCGCTTCAGGGGCAGCGTACGGCCTGCGCCTTATCCAACGTCTGGCAACAGCCGGTGTCTTTCAGCATATCCTGTTATCCGATGCTGCCCGGGTTGTGCTAAAACAGGAGGTAGACCTTGTTTTGCCTGATACAACATCACTGACGCCTACACTGGCAGAGCACCTGAATGTTTCCGATGAACTGATGCGCTGCTATGCCCTTAATGACTGGTTCTCACCTGCAGCTTCCGGCTCGGCCGGCATCAAAAAAATGGTGGTCATTCCCTGTTCCATGGGCACGCTGGCCCGCATTTCAAGCGGTGCTTCGGATAACCTGATTGAAAGAGCTGCTGATGTTATGCTGAAAGAACACCGGCAATTAATTGTCGTACCCAGAGAAACACCTCTCTCAACCATCCATCTCGAAAATATGCTCAAGCTCTCCCGCCTGGGTGCACATATCATCCCTGCCATGCCCGGATTCTATCACAGGCCCCGAACACTGGATGAGATTATTGATTTTCTGGTTGACCGTGTGCTTGATCATCTTGATTTACCCAATCTCGAGGCTCACAAATGGGGCACTTGAATCACCGTTTTACATATCCCTGCATCGCCCTGTTTTCTCTTTACCTGTCCGGATGCGCTTCTTTAGCCGTTGTTGCGGCCATCCCCGGAGCAATGTATGGCGTCGTAGCCGACGAGTTCTCAGGCGAAGAGGAAAGTTTTCCCTACAGCATGCGTATGACGTTGGCTGCAACCCAGAAAGCGCTGCTGGAAATGCAACTGAATATTGATTTACTGGAAATTCAGGATGAAGGCGGTTATGGCATTACCTTCAA
>CAZBEN010000017.1:0-22092 GCA_964490955.1 uncultured Zetaproteobacteria bacterium
ATGGCCGAACCCGGACGGTTAGGGAAAAGTTAGGAATGAGTTATTCTGCTGAATCTGTGACGGAATCGAAGATTTCCAGTTTTGATGGGGCAATGAACCATTCTTTGGGTGTCTGGCCTGCTTTCATATGGGCTTTTCGGAAGGACTCGGATGTTGTCCATGCCTCAAAGGCCTGGCGTGATTCCCACAGGGTCATGACGACATGTTGATTCGAGGTATTTTCCTGCGGTCTGAGTACGGTATTGCGGATAAAGCCGGGTTCATTGTCCACCAGACCGGCACGTTGTTTGAAGCGATTCTCAAAATCATCCCAGTGATCGGGGTCGATGGTAAAACGGTTCATGGTGACAAACATAGAGGCTCCTTTAATTACCGGGTTTATGGTGTATTGGAAACTGTAGTATCCAGTTGCCGATGTCCCTGTAAACGGGTATCGGGTCAAAGGGGGCTCTCGGGCGGAATGGGTTGAACCAGAAATTTCTGGAAATCAGCTCAAAATGATCGCAGGGCAGGGTGGCGATATGTTCGCTCCAGGTTGCCGAATGGACGGAGACCTGTGAATCGTTGTCTCCCTCGGTGTTTTTAATCTTGCGGCCATAGCGCCGTACGATCCACGGATGCTCATTAAGTGGCCGGGCTGCGCTGTAACTGCGATAAACCACGTCGGGATGATCCGACGCGTGTTTGTTGAATGCAATTATATTTGTTGTAGTCAAATCCCGAACTCCGGCGAACAGCCTGAAAGGAGAGTAGTGCCGGCAAACATGATCTGCAGCGGTAGAGCCATGATGTGGGGTAGCAAGGGTGGTCAGGCTGAGTACCTGGCTTGCGCCATCCAGGCAGCTTATCCAGCGGCGGGCATCAAGTCCGCCCATGGAGTGTGCGATCAGATGCAAGGGGCCGGACTCGGTTTCAAGTTGTTGTGCCAGAACATCGGCACGTTGTTTAATGCTGCCTGCCCATGGCAGGGAAGGTGCAATTACCCGCAGTCCCATGCTTTCGTACAACGGGCGAACACCCTGGAAATATTCAAGCCACAGTAATTTGCGAAATCCGAACAATCCGTGGATGAGAACAACCGTGGGCTGTTGCAATGCCATGGCTTTTCAAGTGGCTCTATTTGCGGGTATGAATATGCAGCAGTGAAAGCTGGGGAGAACGCTGTTTTTCTACCGGTACGGGGTAGTTGCCGGAGAAGCATGCATCACAGTGCATTTTACGCGGTTTGCCGACGGCCCTGTACATGCCGTCAAAGCTAACGAATGCCAGCGAATCCGCGCCAATGGCTTTGCGCATGGATTCCAGATCCATTTTATTGGCCATGAGCTCGTCAGCATTGGGCGTGTCGACGCCATAAAAACAGGAATGTCTGGTTGGCGGGCTGGAAATGCGCAAGTGAATTTCTTTGGCGCCGGCAGCGCGTACCATTTCCACAATTTTACGACTGGTAGTGCCACGCACGATGGAATCATCCACCAGCACCACACGTTTACCCTCAATCAACTGGCGGTTGGGATTCAGTTTCAGTTTGACGCCGAAATTCCTGATGGACTGTTGTGGCTCAATAAATGTGCGGCCGACATAATGATTGCGAATCAGTCCCATCTGAAACGGGATACCGGATGCTTCGGCGAAACCCATGGCAGGTGGTACGCCGGAATCGGGCACAGGTATGACAAGGTCTGCTTCGACAGGCGACTCTTTGGCCAGTTCATAACCAATCTGATAACGCGCCTGATAGACGTTGATACCTTCGAGTGTTGAATCCGGGCGCGCAAAATAGACATATTCAAAGACGCAGAATTTGGGTTTTACTGACTGGAACGGGTGCAGGCTTTCCAGTCCGTGTTCATCGATGACGATCATTTCGCCGGGTTCTACATCTCGCACATAGGTGGCGCCGACCAGATCGAAGGCGCAGGTCTCCGATGCCAGCACCCATGAGTCATCCAGTTTGCCGAGCACCAGCGGACGAATGCCATGGCGGTCGCGCATGCCGACCAGCCGTTTTTCGGCCAGCACCAGTAGAGAAAATCCTCCGGTCAGTTTGCTGACCGCGCCTGCAAGCCGTTCCTTCATGCTGGGGGCCTGACTTCTGGCGACCAGATGAATCAGTACTTCTGTATCAGATGTGGACTGGAAAATGGATCCTTTTTTCTCCAGTTCAGCGCGCAGTTCCGGTGCATTGACGATGTTACCGTTGTGGCACATGGCGATGCCGCCATGGGCATATTCATAGGAGAACGGTTGGCAGTTGCGCAATCCGGATTCACCCGATGTGGAATAGCGCACATGGCCAATACTGTGCTGTCCGGAGAGCTTTTTGATATCCGACTTTTGGAAAATATCCGCCACCAGACCCATGCCGCGATGGGTATAAAAACTGTGTCCATCTGTGCTGACAATACCGGCAGACTCCTGTCCGCGATGTTGTTGTGCATAAAGGCCGAGATAAGTCAGGTTGGCTGCTTCGGGATGGTTGAATACGCCGAAGACGCCACATTCGTCATGGAAGTGATCATAGCTGTCGGAAACAGTCATATTAATCTCATCTCCTGTTTGTTTCGAAAATGGATTTTATAGCTTCTTTATCTTTGGTCGGAATAATGTCCTGCATGCGTGTATTGGCACTTTGTGGGGAAGCGTATTTGGCACCACTTTGTCTGGAAAACGGATAACCTTGTGGAATCATGCCGCCCAGCATGTCGCCGAGTTCGATAGCATAGGGCGCAAGTAGACTCTTCTTTAACCAGGGTTCGTTGGGTTTGGTGTAGGATGTATAGACCAGAAAACAGACGGCAATCAATAACATGCCACGAGCGGCACCGAAAAAGACACCCAGCGTACGATCGGTAGCAGTCAGTGCTACCGCATCAACCAGATGGTGAATAATTGCACCGACCAGACCCACTAAAATCATGACAATGACGAATACGAGAACAAAGCCGGCAACATCAGCAGCTGTGGGGTTGAGAATCCATTGACTGAGGAAGTCGCCTGTACGGCCCGATAGTCTGCTGGCAACCAGAAAGGCCGCAATCAGACCGATCAGCGAAACTATCTCGCGTACAAAACCTCGCCATAGCGATAACACCATCGATAATCCGACGATGGCTATCAGAATATAATCAACAAAATTCAAGTCAGCTCTCAATCAATCCAGTTAAAATAAAAAACTCAGGCAGGCCCCAATAATTTCTGTACTGCTTCAGATAAGTGCCTGACCGCTGTCAGTTCAAGCGATGCTTCTGTCTGGCCGCGCATGTTAGCAACGATACCGGCCTTCTGCACCCTTGTATGATTTTCATGAGGCATAAGCAGGTGCGTAAATCCCAGGTTTGCCGCTTCCCTGGCTCGGGATTCCGGTTGTCCGACCGGTCTGATTTCTCCAGTGAGGCCTACCTCGCCGAACAACGCCACATCACTGGCTAGCGATTTTTCCTGATATGCCGAGACCATAGCCATTAATACGGCAAGATCGGCAGCCGGTTCGGTGATGCGGGCACCACCAGCGACATTGATATAGACATCATGTTGCGATAGGGGCAGGCCGACACGCCGCTCCAGCACGGCTGTCAGCATGGCTACGCGTCCTGAATCAAGGCCAACTGCCGAGCGTTTGGGTGTGGCATAGACCGTTGGGGCAATCAGAGCCTGAATCTCGACCAGTAGTGGACGAGTACCCTCCATGCAGGCCAGTACCACGGAGCCGGGGGTGTCCTTGGCTCGTTCGGCCAGGAACAGGCGTGATGCATCGCGGATACCGATTAGGCCACGATCGGTCATTTCAAATACGCCGATTTCGCCAGCCGGACCGAATCGGTTTTTTACGGCTCTGAGGATGCGGTGTGCATGACCACGGTCACCCTCGAAATAGAGCACCGCATCCACCATGTGTTCGAGCACGCGCGGGCCGGCGATACTACCGTCTTTAGTGACATGGCCGACCAGAATCAATGCATGGCCGAGTTGCTTGGCCTGCTGAATCAATGCAGCGGCGCAGTCGCGCACCTGGGACACCGTGCCTGGGGCGCTGGTCAGGCGGTTGCTGACTGTGGTCTGAATAGAATCGACAACCACCGCATGCGGTTTCTGATTACTGATGGTGGCCAGCATGGATTCAAGTTCGCAGGCAGAAATGAGCTTCAGCTCATCATGCAAGGCTCCGATTCTTGCGCCTCTGAGGTGTACCTGCTGGGTGGATTCCTCACCGGTGATGTACAGAACACTTTCGGCACTGGCAAGTTTGGCAGCGGCTTGCAGCAGAATCGTCGATTTGCCGATGCCCGGATCGCCGCCGATCAGTACGGCAGAACCAGAAACAAGTCCACCTCCCAATACACGGTCCAATTCATCAATACAGGTTGAGCGGCGAGGCTCTCTGGCGACCGCGACTTCGGTGATCGAGGAGGTTGGCAAAACCTTGCCTTTGCTACCGACACGTGTTGTTGCCTCGGTAATCTGTTCGGTAATACAATTCCAGTCGCCGCAGTCCGTACACTGCCCTGCCCATTTACGGTGTTCGGCACCACAGCTTTGACAGACAAAAAACGATTTAGCCATGCTGGCTGGCCGTATTTGTCATGATTCCGGGAAACCTGATTTTGAGCATGAATGCATAAAATATTCCGATGCGGTTGATATTAGTCCACCTTTGTCCTTACAGTTTCATGAAGTGTTCGGGCGAGTGTAACCGGAAAAATTTTCCACTCCATCAGAAATTTTTGGTATAAAAAGACGTCGTTCTCATGGACTTGTAAATCTGCGAATAATTTTCTGGCGCGGACGTTGTTCTCGTTTTCAACTCGACTTTAAGGGGCGGATTCCGTACTCTGCGCGGCGTTGAAATGTGAGGTGATCGTAGTATGGCGGAATCGATGACTAGGGCGATATTGGCATTAGCTGGCGGGCAGGTTTTCCATGGTGAGGCATTTGGTGCCGTTGGCAATACAGTTGGTGAAGTCTGCTTTAACACATCGATGACCGGTTATCAGGAAATCCTCACCGACCCTTCCTATACTGATCAGATTATCACATTTACCTATCCCCATATCGGCAATGTCGGCATCAACCGGGATGATATGGAGTCCGATTCAGTTTCAGTGCGCGGTTGTGTCGTACGTGCACCAACACGTTTGACCTCGAACTACCGGGCCGAAGGTGATTTGAATGACTGGCTGGCCGAGCGGGGTGTGGTTGGCATCGCGGGCATTGATACAAGAGCGCTGGTTCGAAACTTACGAGATAACGGTGCACAAAATGGTGTGATTGCTTCTGATGGCTTGTCAGAGGCTGATGCGGTGGCCAGGGCTCGTGAATGGGCGGGCTTGGACGGGCGTGATCTGGTCGGCCAGATCAGCTGTGAAAATCAGCGGCAGTGGCAGCAGGGAAGTTATGATCTCGACCGTGCTGACTATGAGAGCCCTGAATGCGCCAAACATGTGGTGGCATTCGATTTTGGTTGTAAACGCAATATATTTCGTAAGCTGGCAGATCGTGGTTTAAAGGTGAGCATCGTTCCTGCATCTGCCTCGGCTACTGAAGTGTTGGCCATGAATCCGGATGGTATCTTTCTCTCCAACGGGCCGGGGGACCCGTCTGCTGTCGGTTATGCCGTTGAGACGATCCGGGAGCTGCTGGATGCGGATACGCCGATATTCGGTATCTGTATGGGCCACCAGCTGCTCTCTCAAGCGTTGGGTCTGTCTACCTTCAAATTGAAATTCGGTCATCGTGGCGGCAATCACCCGGTCAAGGACGAAACAACGGGTAAAATAGAGATCACCAGTCAGAATCACGGCTTTGCTGTAGCCGATGATCATATCCCGGCACATGTTGAGATAACGCATCGCTCTCTGTTTGACGGTACCATTGAAGGCTTGCAGGTGAAGGGGAAACCGGTTTTTTCTGTGCAGTACCATCCTGAAGCCAGTCCCGGCCCGCAGGATGCCGACTATTTGTTCGATCGTTTCGCGGGGCTGATTAACGGCTGATCTTTTTTGCCGGAATAACGACTAATCCTACCCATCGCTTCAGGGGGTATATTCCTGTTCATTCAAGGCATCTTTTGTTTTTTCTGTGTTTTTCATGTTGATGTTCTGGATATTGTTTCCGTATAGCGCCTGAAATCTGGTTTCGGGTATGAGTACCGGCATAATAATGCCACTGGCATTAAGTTGTTTCCATAATGCTTCAGCTGTTACTTTATCGGTCGGCGGGAATGTGAAACGTTTGACGGGGATCGGAACCGTGCGTTGCTGGTGGCGATATTTTCTCCCCGTACTGTCCAGTTTCTTTTGCATGCTCTCAGCATATTTCGCTTGATAGAAACGCCCCAGCCCAATTAGGTAGGCAGCTTTGCCTACTTTAATCACGGTCGTTTCAATATCGTGTTGCTGCCAGAATCTGGCGGCTGTGTGAGCCTGTTTGCTGCTGTGGAACAGTTTTGCATCATCAAAGGCATGCATGGTTAAATCTTCCCTGCGTAGAATAGTAAGTGGTTCAAGATGCATGACAGCAAGGCGTTGCTCCAGTGCTATTATGCCTTCTTTCGAAATTACGCGCCGAGTGACTACGCGCCACAATGCTTGTTGGGGCATCTGTTCTGTTTGCGCGGAGAGCTTGGGTTGAGGGTTGGTCTCAGCGTTTGGGGTGACTGTTTCAGTCGGTTGGGGTGGCAGGCTTACCAGTACTGGCGGGGGAAGAGGTGCAGGCAACGGAGATTGCCAGGATAGCCATGCAAGGCCAGCCAGTGCTGAAGTTAGACTCAAGCGCCAGAATATTTTCATGCTGTTGATCCCTGAACAGGCTGATTTGCCTGAACAGAGTCAATTATGCTCACGATTATTATTATCACAGCGAAAGACTACACCATCGGGAAGCTATTTTTTAAGGAAACTCTGAAAAACTCAGAATATCCTGAATAATTGTGGTTTTGACAGAAAATGGATGGATGAAATCCGGGTTGATTTATGCTGGAGTGCATGCATGAATATTGACGCGATAATGCAGGGAATCAGCACATGGGCACTGCCTGTGTTATTTGCCATTGTGCTGCATGAAGTGGCCCACGGCTGGGTGGCGGACAGGCTGGGAGATAACACGGCTCGTTTCATGGGGCGGTTAACCCTGAACCCATTGAAACATATTGATCCGATTGGCACGGTGTTAATTCCTGTGTTGCTACTGGTCGTTGGTTCTCCTTTTTTGTTCGGATATGCCAAGCCGGTCCCGATTGATTTTCGCAAACTCAGGAATCCCAAGCGTGATATGATCTGGGTAGCTCTGGCCGGACCTGCAACCAATCTGTTGCTGGCCCTTATTTCTGTGCTTGTGCTTGCCATTACAGTAAATATGCCGGGGTCGCTGGAATGGGTTGCCAAGCCATTGGCATTGATGTGTCAGGCATCGATTATTATCAATATCGTGCTGTGTATTTTTAACCTGATTCCGTTACCGCCACTGGATGGCGGGCGTGTGGCAGTCGGCCTGTTGCCGGGTCCGATGGCTTACCAACTATCCCGAATCGAACCGTTCGGTTTTATGATCATTATTCTGCTTCTGGTTTCCGGTGTATTGCAATCTGTCATCGGCCCGTTGATTATGGGTAGCGCCGGATACCTGATCGACCTTGCTTTGCTATAAATAACCGTTTGCTTGCCGCGTGTCAGAGCTTGCTATTTAGCGATGATTTCGCTAGAAAGCGCGCCCGCTCGGAAGGGCGAATACGCACACCGTCTGATCCATTGTGCCTGTTGGTGTTGATACACCGGGTGATTGGCGGTGGAGGTAATAAACAATCGGAGGACTTAAATGTCTCAATTTACTATGAAGCAGCTGCTTGAAGCCGGTGTCCACTTTGGCCATCAGACCCGTCGCTGGAACCCGAAAATGGCTCCCTATATTTTCGGTAAACGTAACGGTATCCATATCATCGATCTGCAGAAAACACTGCGTATGGCCAACGAATCCTACTCGTTCATGCAGGAGCTGGCAGCTGCCGGCGGTCGTGTACTGTATGTCGGCACCAAACGTCAGGCCCGTGATGCGGTGAAGGAAGAAGCCTCCCGCGCCGGCCATTTCTATGTCAATCATCGCTGGCTGGGTGGTACGCTGACCAATTTCGCCACGGTTCAGCAGTCTGTTCGCAAGATGAAAGATTTGCAGCGCCAGAAGGAAGAGGGCGTATTTGAGTTATTGACCAAGAAGGAAGCGCTGCAGTTGCAGCGTCAGCTGGATAAACTGGAGCGTTCGCTGGGCGGAATCAAAGAGATGAATGATCTACCAGACTGCCTGTTTGTGATTGATGTACGTAAGGAAGAGCTGGCTGTGAAAGAAGCCCAGAAACTGGGTATTCCGGTTGTAGCTGTGGTGGACAGTAACTGTGACCCATCAGGTATTGATTATATTGTGCCGGGTAATGACGATGCTATTCGCGCTGTTCGCCTGTTCTGCAGCAAGGTTGCAGATGCGCTTCTGGAAGGTGCTGAAGCATGGCAGCTGGAAAATGCCGAGGACGGGGAAGATCTGGTTGAAGCTATGGCTGTTGATGAAGCAGAAGCCGCATAGACTTACTAATTAATTTAAAAGACAACGGAGACGAATTAAAATGGCAATTACTGCTGCAGATGTAAAAAAACTGCGTGAATTAAGTGGCGCGGGTATGATGGATTGCAAAAAAGCATTGGCCGAAACCGACGGTGATATCGATGCTGCAGTCGATTTTCTGCGTAAAAAAGGTTTGTCTGCGGCCTCCAAAAAAGCAGGTCGTGTAGCTGCCGAGGGTGTGGTGGTTACTGTATCGGAAGGCAATGTTGGTGTGGTGCTGGAAGTCAATGCTGAAACTGACTTTGTGAGCAAGAATGATCAGTTTGTTGATTTTGTGAATACGGTTGCAGCGCTGATTATCAAAGAGAATCCAGCTGATGTGGAAGCGTTGAAATATCTCCCTTTTGATACTGAGCTTAATGTTGAGCAGGCGCTTTCCCAGTTGATTGCTACCATTGGTGAGAACATGAGTATTCGCCGGTTTGGTCGTATTGAAGTGGATGCGGGTATGGTTGCATCCTATGTGCATGGCGGTGGAAAAATTGGTGTGTTGATTGGTATCAAAGGTGATGTGGATGCAGGCTTGGCACGTGGTGTTGCCATGCACGTGGCAGCAGCTAATCCGCGTTTCATTGCACGTGCTGATGTCGATGCGGCATCAGCTGAACGTGAACGTGCTGTTCTTTCTGAACGTGCGATTGCCAGCGGCAAACCTGAAGCTATTGTTGATAGAATTGTTACAGGCCAGATGAACAAGTTCTATTCTGAAGTCTGTCTGCTGGAGCAGGATTTTGTTATGGATACCGACCAGACAGTCGGCAAGGCGCTGGGCGATGCAATACCGGTTAGCATGTTCCGTTTCCAGCTTGGTGAGGGTATCGAGAAGAAAGAGGAAGATTTTGCAGCCGAAGTGGCAGCTCAGGTTCAGGGTAGCTGACCGCTGATGTCTGACGCTTCCGGAGATGGTTCACAAGACAGTGGGCAGCAGCTCCCGTATAAACGGGTGCTGCTAAAGCTTTCCGGCGAGGTATTGATGGGCGATACTACATTCGGTATCGATACCGAAACGATCAATCGTCTGGCCTCTGAACTGATCGAGGTACAGCAGTCCGGTGTTGAGCTGGCTGTAGTGATTGGCGGCGGCAATATTTTCCGTGGCATGAGCGGGATGGCTTCGGGTATGGATCGGACCAGTGCTGACTATATGGGTATGCTGGCGACAGTGATGAATGCGATTGCCTTACAGGATGCCATTGAGCGTCAGGGTGCAACTGTGCGAGTGATTTCTGCTCTGTATATCAAGGAAGTGGCTGAGCCCTATATTCGGCGTAGAGCCGTACGCCATCTGGAAAAGGGGCGTATTCTTATTTTCGGTGCAGGTACCGGCAATCCCTATTTCACAACAGACACAGCAGCCAGTTTGCGTGCCATGGAGATTCAGGCCGATGCGGTACTCAAAGGCACCAAGGTGGATGGTGTTTATACCGCTGATCCGGCCACAGACCCGAATGCGACGAAATATGACACTTTGACATTTACCGAAGCACTGACTCAGCGCCTTGGTGTGATGGATGCGACGGCGATGTCTTTATGCCGGGATAACCACATGCCGATTGTTGTGTTTGATGTGACCACATCGGGGCAGATGCTTAGAGCGGTATCAGGCGAAGCTGTCGGCACACTGGTTCAGGAGGGATAAACCATGAGCAGTCATATGGAAAACAGAATGCAGAAGTCCATTGCGGCGCTGAAGTCGGAACTGGCCACTATTCGTACAGGACGGGCCAATGCCGCCCTGCTGGATCATGTGACTGTCCCGTATTATGGCTCTGAAGTGCCGGTATCACAGATTGGCAGTATCTCCGTGCCGGAACCGCGCATGCTGATGATTTCGCCGTGGGAAAAAACTGTTCTGGGTGATCTTGAGAAGGCGATTCTCAAATCCGATCTGGGTCTCAATCCGGCCAGTGATGGTGAAGTGATACGCATCGTATTACCTGAGCTGACTGAGGATCGTCGCAGGGATCTGGTCAAACAGGTCAAAGCTGTCGGTGAGAAGGCCAAGGTATCGATACGTAATATTCGGCGCGATGCCAATGATGCTGTCAAAAAGCAGGTGAAGGATGAAGGTATCTCCGAAGATGAGAGCAAGCGTTTGCAGGACAGCATCCAGAAAATTACCGATCGTTTCGTATCCGAAATTGATCAGATTGTTGAGCACAAAGAAAAAGACATCCTGACGGTTTGATGTCTGCATCTGCATCGGGGGCTGACTCCGCTCTGCCAACACATGTGGGTATTATCATGGATGGCAATGGCCGCTGGGCCAGGTCCAGGGGAAAAAATCGCCTTGCCGGACATAAACAGGGTGCCGAAGTGGCACGCAATGTCGTCCGCTGGGCTAAAGAATTTGGCATTAAGCAAATCTCCCTGTACGCATTTTCAACGGAAAACTGGGAGAGACCGAAGCTGGAAGTGCGCGGGTTGATGAGCCTGTTGGCGATTCTGTTACCCAAAACCCTGCCTGAGATGATGCAAAATGAAGTTCGCTTCCGTATTCTGGGCGACCTTTCCCCTCTGCCCGGCAGTGCTCGCAAAGCTGTTGAACTGGCATGCAGGAACACAGCAAACAATACCGGCATCGACCTGATTCTGTGTCTGAACTACGGTGGACAGCAGGAAATTATCGCTGCAGTGAAGCAGACGTTGCAATGGGTTCAGGCGCAACCTGATCCGCAACAGTCCTTGACCGAATTGACCCCCGGGCAGTTCCGGAATCTGATGTGGCGACATAATATCGCACCGTTGGATCTGCTGATTCGTACCGGCGGTGAGATGCGCATCTCCAATTTTCATTTGTGGGATGCCGCTTATGCCGAACTCTGTTTTTCCAGGGTATTATGGCCGGACTTCAGCAAGAAGGATCTTCAAATAGCACTGGATGAATATGCATCCCGGGAACGGCGCTACGGTCTGATCAGCGAGCAGCTTGAAACATGAGTGAACTGGTCAAGCGCATTATTACAGCTGCGGTTCTGTTGCTGCTGGTCTATGGCTGGTATGTCCACCTGTCATCTCCGTGGTTCGAGCGCGGTTTAGCCCTGCTGGGGCTGGTGGCCAGTTGTGAACTTGTTCTGCTGATAAAATTGCGACAACCGGTATTGTATATGCTGACCGCATTGGCTGTCTGGGTGGCATTTACGCTCTGGCCGGGTATTCAGCTGTTTCTATTGTGTACCTTTGTCTGGTTCGCGCTGTTTGTGATTGGTGCACGTACGAAAACAGCCTCATTCGGCGATTTTTTTGCGGCGATCTGGTTGTTTGGCTGGCTTTTTGTTTTTGCGCTTGCCATTGCACAAACCCATGGCAGTCCAGCAGGCCAAGGGTTGATCATCGGTGCATGTCTGGCCGTATGGGTTTCGGATTCGGCTGCTTATTTTGTTGGCCGGGCTATCGGCAAACACAAACTATGCCCTGCGATCAGTCCGCGTAAATCGGTGCAGGGCGCGATTGGTGGTTTGCTGTTCGGCGTGCCTGTTGCTGTTATCTGTTGGGTTTATTGGGATGTGTTACCTTTGTTTGCCGCGATCATGCTGGCTCTCGTGACGGTGATTGCAGGGATGCTGGGTGATTTATCGGAATCGGCTGTGAAACGCATGGTTGGAGCCAAGGACAGTGGTCGCTGGCTGCCCGGACACGGAGGAATTCTGGATCGAATAGATGCCATTATTATGGCGGTTCCGGTGGCATGGTTATTGTGGAGTCTGCAATGAAACGTATCACTGTACTGGGTGCAACCGGTTCGATCGGCTGTAGCACTGCCGATGTGATGCTCAGGTATCCGGACAAATTTTCCGCATTTGCACTGGTCGGACATCGCAATGTATCAAAAATGATAGAGTTGGCTACAGAGCTGCACCCCGAGTGGGTGGTGATGACGGATGCTGCTGCGGCTAAACAGCTTGAGGGACAACTACCTGCCGGTGTGCGTTTGGAAAAAGACATGGATGCAGCAATTGCACTTTCATCAGCTACTGAGACAGATATTGTGATGGCAGCAATGGTCGGTTCGGCGGGATTGCCTGCAACCCTGGCAGCTGTTCAGGCCGGAAAGCGCGTTGGGCTGGCCAATAAGGAATGTCTGGTTACTGCCGGACATATTTTTATGGAGGCTGCAGCCAGATCAGGAGCGGAAGTGGTACCGGTTGATTCGGAACATGCAGCGCTTCACCAATGCATGCAGGGCCATGATCGTGGTTCTATTACGGGTGTTACCCTGACCGCATCCGGTGGCCCGTTCAGGGATCGCGACCCATCAACTCTGTCGGCAGTGACTCCGGCCGAAGCGGTGGCACATCCGAATTGGGATATGGGTGCGAAAATCAGCATAGATTCCGCCACCATGATCAACAAGGCGCTGGAGTTGATTGAGGCACGCTGGCTGTTTGATCTGGCACCGGAAAAGCTTTCCGCTATTATTCATCCGGAAAGTATCGTACATGCCATGGTGGAATATCAGGATGGTTCCGTGTTGGCACAACTGGCCATGCCGGATATGCGTATGCCGATTGCTTATGCCTTGCAGGCTGAGCCAAGGTTGTCAACGGGTATAGTACCGCTCGATCTGGCACAAATAGGGACGCTGACGTTTCAGTCTGTGGACCATAAACGTTTTCCTGCCATGCGACTGGTGCAGCATGTCTTGCGTGGCGAAGATTCGCTGGCCATTGTGTTCAATGCCGCCAATGAAGTGGCTAATGCCGCATTTCGGGAGCAACGAATTGGTTTTATGGATATTGTGAAAACGGTTGAACAGGTTTTATCGAGGGCGGAAAATGTCCCCGTGGGCAGTCTGGACGAGGTGTGGTTGCATGACGGGCATGCTCGCAAGCTGGCGGATGAGGTAATGACTGCATGATCGAAATTTTGCACACATCATTGGCTTTCGTGGTGGCGATTGCGCTGCTGATTGCCGTGCATGAATACGGCCACTTTTCCATGGCGCGCAGGCTTGGTATTAAAGTAGAAAAGTTTTCCATTGGTTTTGGCCCTGCGCTGTTTTCATGGCGCAGCAGTGATGGCGAAGTGCTATACGTAATTGCGGCTATTCCGCTGGGTGGTTATGTGAAAATGCTGGGTGAGAATCCGGATGAACAGGAAGGCGATGTTCAGGCCAAACTGTCTGAACAGGACAGGGCACGGGCATTTAATAATCAGCCAGTGTGGAAACGTGCTGCGGTTGCGGTTGCCGGCCCAGCCTCTAACTTTCTGTTTGCGATTGGCGCATACATGATTGTCGGTTGGCTCGGGCAGTCTGTATTGCCGACCATCATTGGTGATATTGCACCTGCATCAATAGCCGAGCGAGCCGGGTTACATGTTGAAGACCGGATCGCAGCTGTCGGTAATAAACAGGTCCATTCATGGCAGCAGATGGAGGAGAGACTCAAACAATATATTGGCACATCGGTAGAACTTCAGGTTAAACGTGATGAAAAACTGGTGGTGGTTAAACTTGAATTGCCGGTACCGAAGAAGGACCCATTGCTGCTTGATGTTGCCGATCAGGTATTGGGCTTTAATCCGGGGCTGATTGTGCGTATTGACGAAGTGATGGATGGGTCATCCGCCCAACGCTTTGGTTTGCGTAAGGGTGATGTCATTAAACAAATCAATGGCTGGGATGTATCCAATGTGGGCCAGTTTATTGAGCGGGTCAAAGCCAAGGGCGGGCAGCCTGTTTCGCTTGTGATACAGCGGAACCAGACTTTGTTACAATTGAAGGTGACACCATCTCCGGACCAGAACAAGCAGGGCCGATTGGGTGTAAGGCTGGCTTCGCAGTCCATGCACGGTACCGAGGAATATCGCATGGGCTGGCTGGAAGGAATGGCCTATGGTTTTGTTCGCACTTGGGAAATGACCGGATTGACGCTGGGTGTGTTTGGCAAAATGGTGACATCTGCTATTCCAGCGGATAATCTCGGCGGACCTATCGCTATTGCACAACTGGCGGGGAAAACTGCAGATATGGGCCTGGTTTATTTTCTGGGATTTCTGGCTTTGATTTCAGTGAATCTCGGAGTGTTGAATCTGCTTCCCATTCCAATACTGGATGGGGGGCTTCTGGTTTATCTGGGCCTGGAGAAGTTGAGAGGAAAGCCATTATCGCCCAGGTTTTTGGAAATGACTCAGATGGCAGGGCTGGTTTTGATTGTCAGTTTGATGGTATTTGCTTTTTATAATGATCTTTCGCGCTAATTCAGAGGATAATATGTTGGGTTCAGTCAGACTTTTGATTGTCGGCTTTCTGCTTTTTGGTGTTTTTTCATGGCAGGGAGAATCTGTTGCAGCTGATTCGAATCAGGCATCGCAGCTGATTCTGTCCATTGATGTGGAAGGGAATCACAATGTAGAGAAAGAAGCTGTTCTGGTAAAAATGAAGACACGGGCAGGCCAGCGCCTTGATCGTCGGCAATTGAGCCGGGATGTCCGCACCCTTTATAAAAGCGGTTTTTTTTCTGATATCCGATTTGTCGGCACAAGAACTGCCCAGGGCATCCATCTTGTATGCCATGTAAAGGAATATCCGTTAATTGCCAAGCTCACCATGGAAGGAAATGATGAATTTCCAACCAAGGATTTGCAGCTCAAAATGAAACTGAAACCTGGTCGCATCTATAGCCCAAGGTACCAGGATTCGGATCGCAATACTCTGAGAAAGGGGTACTTGAAAGACGGATATTATCAGGTTGGTATCGATTTTATTCCGACCAAGCGAAAGGATGGCAGGATTGACCTGCTCATTCGGGTGCATGAGGGGGAAGTTACACGAATCAATCGCATCCATATGATAGGCAACACGGCTTTCAGCGATGCTGTTTTGCGTAAGGAAATTGCGTCCAGAAGGTCTGATTTGTTATCATGGTTTTCTGACCGTGATATATTTGATACCAAGCGATTTAGCGCCGATGGTCAGTTACTGCAACAGTATTACCTGAATCATGGTTATCTGGATATGAAACTGGATTCTGAACAAATCACCATGGCAGCGGACAAGAAAAGCTTCTCTTTGACCTTCAGTATTCATGAAGGCGTTGTTTACAGTGTTGAGAAAGTCACTTTGCAGGGGGATCTGGTTCCTGATCAGGAAACCTTGCAAAAATTGATTAAGCTGGAACCCGGCGATATTTATTCCCTGAATAATATGCGTGCAACGATCGATGCTATTACCGAACGCGTGGGTGATGAAGGTTATGCTTTTGCAACGGTGACACCATTGCTGCAACGCGATATTGATAATCACACCGTGGCGATTACGTTTGATATTGAAAAAGGTGAAGAAGTTTATGTTGAACGCATTGAAATATCAGGCAATGAGAAAACCGAAGACAAGGTTGTTCGCAGGTTGCTGGATCAGTCGGAAGGGGCGCGTTATTCGGGAACACAGGTGAAGCATAGTAAGGAGGCATTGAAACGAGCTGAGTATGTTGAGGATGTACGGGTATCTTTTCCAAAAGGCTCGGTTGGAGACAAGGTTCATATGAAGGTGGATGTGACGGAAAAGAAATCCGGCTCAATTGCAGGTGGCCTCGGGTTTTCTCAGCGGGAGAAGGTGATTATTACGGCCAGGGTTACGGAAAAGAACCTACTCGGGAAAGGTTATCAGGGCAGTATTAATGGCAAACTGGGCAAGGTCACTCAAGATATTACCGCCAGCCTGGCTGATCCGTACTTTTTGGGCACTAACGTTAGCGCCAGTTTGAATACATTCAAAACAAAGACGGATCCGCAACTGGGTGCCAATTACCAGACCGATTCGGTTGGTGGCGGCATAGGTTTTGGTGTGCCGATAAGTCACTATATATCTTACGGTATCAACTACCAGTTCAACAGAACCGAGCTGTCAAACGTGCCGGTTACCGCGTCATTGTTCCAGCGAGCTCAAATAGGTCGTCAAACGATTGGTGAGTTGACGCAATCATTGACTTGGGATTCCAGGGATCGCTTTATGGCAACGAGCAGTGGACATGTGGATAGCGTTAATTTCGGTGTTGCAGGGCTGGGCGGTAATGAAAGATTTCTGGAAACTGCTGTTTCCAGCCGGTGGTATTTCCCCTTTGGCGAAAAAGAAAATATTGTATTGAATCCATCATTTGGGTACCGGTCGATCCGTGGTTTTTCCGGCCAGGAAATTCCGCTTTGGCGTCGCTATTCATTGGGTGGCATTGGCAGTATGCGAGGTTTTGATTCTCTGGGCATTTCGGTTATAGACCCGAACACGAACGAGGCAGTTGGCGGTGATAATCAAATCACAGCATCCGCTAATCTGTTTTTTCCACTGCCTTATGTGCAAACTGCAGGGATTCGCGGTCTCTTTTTTGTTGATGCCGGGACATTGTGGGGCTCGGCATCGGCGACGGTTGGCGCGGTCACAATTAATGTACATGAACCATTTTCTTTATCCCGAGTCCGCTATGCGGCAGGATTTGGCATTGAATGGATTTCACCTATAGGCCCGGTTGGCCTGACTTGGGCATTCCCGATCAGAACAGTATCGGGAGATCGTGAAAAGAGTTTTGAGTTTGCCATAGGATCAACTTTTTAAGCTTAGTTGAAATAATATAACAGCAGAGGAGAGCGGGATGATTAAAAAAATGAATATAAAGGCTATACTGATATCAGTGGGTGCAGTATGCATTTTTGGGATGGCGTCAGTTCAGGCTGCCGAATTGAAAATCGGTTATATTGATATCAAAACTGCCCTGGAAAGTACAGCTGAATATCAGCAAGGTATGAAACGGCTGAAAGCGCTGAGTGAAAAGAAGGTGAAGGCGTTGAAAGCGCTGAAGGAGCAAATTACTCAGGATGAAAAAGAGCTTATGGCTCAATCTTTGGCAGTATCTCAGGAAAATATGAACCAGAAAAAGCAGAAATTGAATGAAATGGTTAAAAAATTCAAGCGTATGCAGCAGGATGCGCAGGAAGAGCTGGCTGCTGAGAAAAACCGGATGGATCTTGCCAGTATGTCAAAATTCCAGAAGGTTATGACAGCGTATGGCAAACAAAATCATTTTGACTTGCTCATGCCCAAGCCTGTTTTTATCTATGCCGATCCGAAACATGATGTGACAGGTGATATCATCAAATTGCTGGATTCGAAAAAATAAGAAAGAGTTTAGATGAAAACACTCTCCCTTCTCGAAATCGCCGAGATTGTAAACGGCACTGTCGAACGGTTTGGGGAAGATGTGGCAAATATCCGCATTACCGGCATCAATACGCTAAGCGCGTCCGGGGATGCGGAAATTTCATTTCTGGCCAATAAGCACTACAGGCATGACCTGCTGAATACAGAGGCTGCAGCTGTATTGCTGGCAGTCGATACTGATGCCCCCGAACATTGTGCAGTCATTCGTGTTGCGGATCCTTATTTGGCCTTTGCTGTCTTACAGCGTTTTTTTTATCCACAATCCGTTTCCAACGGGAAGCGCCATATGAGTACTGTGATTGATCCTTCAGCACTATTGGCAGATGATGTCGAAGTGGCTGCGAATGCAGTGATAGGTGCAAGCACATATATCGGGTCGGGTACGATCATTGGAGCCGGCTGCGTGATCGGCGATGGTGTGAAAATTGGAGAACGCTGTTTGCTGCATGCCAATGCAGTGGTTTGTGCTGGTTGTGTGCTGGGTAATGATGTTCTTTTACAGCCGGGGGCAGTGATAGGTTCGGATGGTTTTGGTTATGCATGGGATGGTGTACAGCATCTGAAAATTCCGCAGGTTGGCAGGGTGATCCTTGAGAATGATGTTGAAGTCGGCGCGAATACCTGTATTGACCGTGGTGCTATTAGCGATACTGTGATTGAACGTGGTGTCAAACTCGATAACCAGATTCAGATAGCTCATAATGTTCGTGTTGGTGCCTACAGCGTGATGGCCAGTCAGGTTGGCGTTTCCGGTTCAACACAGATTGGCAAGGGCTGTCAGTTCGGTGGACAGGCCGGACTGGCAGGGCATATCCAGGTGGGTGATGGTGTCAAACTGGCAGCCAAATCCGGAGTAATGTCAAACCTGGCTGCCGGCGGAACCTATGCCGGGGCACCGGCTATGCCGCATCGGTTGTGGCTAAAAATTTCAGCGCTGACATTGAAATTACCTGAAATATGGAAAATGCTGCGTAGTCGTTAAAGTAGAACATGAAACAGATATATTCAGGGAGTATGCGATGGCCGAATTAAATATCGACGAAATTATGCAACGTTTACCACACCGGTACCCATTTTTACTGATTGATCGTATTATTGAGTTTGAGAAAGAGAAGTCGATCAAGGCACTCAAAAATGTAACCTTTAATGAACCCCAGTTTGCCGGCCATTTTCCTAGGCATCCGGTTATGCCAGGGGTTTTGTTGATCGAAGCCATGGCTCAGGCGGGTGGCATGCTGGCATTTCAGTCGGTTGATGATGATCGGGAGTATCTGGTCTATTTTACCGGCATTGACGGTGTGCGATTCCGTAAGCCGGTTCGGCCGGGGGATCAGGTCATTTTCGAACTCACTTGCCTGCGCCGGCGCGGCATGATGTGGAAACTGCGCGGTCAGGCTTTTGTCGATGGTGCATTGGTCTGTGAAGGGACATTGATGGCAACACTGATGCCGCAAGAAAACGCATGAGTTCTCTGATTCACTCCACGGCCATCATTGAGGATGGTGCCCAGCTTGGTTCGGGGATGAAGATAGGTCCATACTGTGTGGTTGGTGCGAATGTGCGAATGGGTGACAACTGTCAGTTGATGTCACATGTTGCGGTGAGTGGCCACACCAGTATGGGTAGTGGCAACCGGATATTTCCGTTCACATCGATTGGCCAGATCCCCCAGGATTTAAAGTATCATGGCGAGGCTTCCGAAGTTATTATTGGAGATAACAACCAGATCAGGGAAAACGTGACCATCAATGCTGGAACTGAAGGCGGAGGCATGGTGACCCGGATCGGCAGTGATAATATACTCATGGCTTATACCCATGTCGCACATGACTGTATTCTTGGTAATCATATTGTACTGGCCAACTGCGCTACATTGGCGGGTCATGTAAAAGTGGATGATGGTGCCATTATTGGCGGCTTGTCTGCTATTCAGCAGTTTGTGCGTATTGGCCGACTGGTCATGATCGGTGGTATGTCCGGTGTAACCAAGGATGTGGCCCCGTTTACACTGCTGGCCGGTGGTTATCGTGCGGGTTTGAGCGGGTTGAATATCATTGGCCTCAAACGGCACGGGTTTTCTCTAAAACAGGTGGGGCGTTTAAAGGAAATCTATCGTCTGTTACTGCAGGAAAGTGGCAGACGTGAAGAGCGGCTGCTTGAGGCTGAATCGTTGCTGTCCGAGGATGATGCAGATGGTCGCTATATGATTGAATTTATCCGCTCAGCGAAACGAGGCCTGATGATGCATGGCCGCACCTGAATCATTGAATAAAATTGGTTTGATTGCCGGCTATGGTCATTTTCCGCTGGAACTGGCCAAGGCATTACAGATACAGGGCAAAGAGGTTCACGTTGTGGCGGCCCGGGAAGAAACTTCTCCTGACATAGAAAAATTAACTGCTTCAACGTGTTGGCTGCATGTCGGCCAGATCGGAGGCATGATCAAGGTATTCAAAAGAGCCGGTGTTGAGCAGGTCGTGATGGCCGGAAAAGTGCGCAAGTTACACCTCTTTCGCAATTTTCGACCGGATTTGACTGCCATGAAAGGGTTGATGCGTTTGAAAGA
Organism: uncultured Zetaproteobacteria bacterium; assembly: GCA_964490955.1. GTDB lineage: Bacteria > Pseudomonadota > Zetaproteobacteria > Mariprofundales > Mariprofundaceae > Mariprofundus. The sequence continues at coordinate 20,325 of CAZBEN010000017.1, forward strand.
CCGGCGTGATGATTCGATTCTGAATACTATTGCTGACCTGCTTGCTGAGAGTGGTTTGACTTTGATTGATCAGACGCTCTATGCCGGTGACATGCTGGCTGGTGCAGGGCATCTGGCTGGTCCTGCGAAAAAAAATCGGCATGCTGACATTCTGTTCGGCTTTGAGCAGGCCAAAGGTGTTGCCGGTCTGGATATCGGCCAGACCGTTGTTGTACAGGATCAGGCGGTGATTGCAGTAGAAGCTATTGAGGGTACCGATGAGGCGATCAAACGCGGTGGAAGTATGGGCAGTGGAAAGGCGACCGTGATCAAGGTGGCCAAGCCGGATCAGGACCTCCGTTTTGATGTACCGGCTGTGGGGCCGGGCACACTGGAAATCATGAAAGACTCAGGTTGCACATTACTTGCCATTGAAGCAGGAAAAACCTTAATAATCGAACGCCAGCGGTTTTTTAAGCTTGCCGAAAAGTACAAGATATCCGTATTTGGAATCGCTGCTCAGTGATGATTTCAAGCATATAGAGATGTTTTGCCGGTGAGCCGTTTCTTTGTCAGCGCAGGGGAAACCTCGGGTGATTTGCATGCAGCTACTGTCGTTGCCGAGCTGACGCGACGTTATCCCAAGGCTGAAATTGCCGGTATTGCCGGTGAACAGATGCAGCATCAGGGCTGTGTTGCACTGCATCATATGCACGAGTTGAATGTTATGGGCATTGTCGATGTGTTACGTTCACTCTCCCGCATTCGTCAAATCGAACAATCTGTCATGGCTTGGTGTACGGAAAAAAACCCCGATGTGGCCGTATTGGTCGATTTCTCCAGTTTTCATATGCGTTTAGGACGCCAGCTCAGACAACTCGGTATTCCGGTTGTTCATTTTATTGCCCCCAAACTCTGGGCATGGGGCAGCTGGCGGGTTTCCAGGTTAAAAAAATCTCAGGATCGGCTGGCATGTATTCTTCCCTTTGAACCCGAGTGGTTTAATGATCAAGGTATTTCACACGCAACTTATGTCGGTAATCCGAGCGCCGTTGCCTGTATTGATGGCTGGTCATCCATGGAGCTAAAGCAACAGCTTGGTGTGGAGAATAATCGACCGTTACTGGCGTTATTACCTGGTAGCCGCCCTCAGGAGATCAGGGCTCATGTCCCGATTCTTACGGAAACGCTGATACAGATTAGGAAATTGATACCGCAACTGGCATGTGTTGTTCCGATTGCACCTGGCGTGGATTTGGATGCACTGCAGTCGCTGTGGATGCAGGGGGCAAAACCGGTTCAACGTATGGATGAAGGGTTTGCCCTGCGTACCGATGCGGCTGTGGCAGTCTCCGGCACGGCTACGCTGGAGCTGGCTTTGTGGGACACACCGACTGTCTTGATTTACAAAGCCTCATGGCTCATGGTTTTTCTGGCCAGGCGACTGGCAAACATTCGCTGTGCAGGGCTGGCCAATATTATTCTGGGTGATCGACCGGTCATGCCGGAACTGATTCAGGAAGCATGCACTGTGGACAATATTGTTGCGGAAGTCCTGCCGCTGTTGTGTGATGAGCCGGCCGTACAACGGCAGCGTGGTGAATGTGCAAAATTACGCACGCTGTTGGGGCATCAGCAAGCTGCTATAGGAGTTGCTGATATGGTCGATGAACTGATCAAATAATCATATATACTGTCATCATGCAACGTGCTGATGGTTGCCGTTTTCCTTATCTATAGCGACATTGGTTCATGGGGCCTGTTAAGGAAAAGTTGATTTATTATATCT